>NZ_JBFACN010000034.1:0-84056 GCF_040640875.1 Streptomyces sp. NPDC021562 | reverse complement strand
TCGAACAGCTCGGACATGCAGCACCTCCAGCCCCAACCCTAGCGTGAAGCGCACATATCGCGTACCAAACGCGTACAGACAGCGTAAACGGTGGTACTCGCCACGGCCGGGTACGGGCTGACCACAGCACCCGCAGCACTAACCCCCGCCGCACCCCCAGCGGTCCGCATCCTGCCGGTCCCCGGCGACCCCCAGAAACAACGACACCTGCGACAGCGGACGTACCGCTGTCGCAGGCCCACCCCCCAAGGAGAAGGAACCCCCACATGCCACAGCTCGTCATCGGCAACACCACAGCCGAGTACAGCGGCGTACCGGCACGCCACCTGGCGCCCAAGGCCATCCACAAGCAGCACGCCGTCTCCACCCTCACGGCCTGGCTCCTCAATGACGGCGACATCTTCCTGTCCTCGCGCCCGCTCACCGACGCGTTTCGCACCTACCTCACCGCCACGCTCGGCCTCGACCCGGAAACCATCACCTTCGTCACCCCTCAGCACCCCGCGACGAAAACCGGCTTCCTGGACTCCGCGCAACTCCTCGACCCCGCCCTCGCCGAGCAGCTGCGTCATCGCATCACCCACCCCGAAGCGTGGACCGTCGTCCCCTACATCCACGACCGCGCCGTCGCCCAGCTCGGCGACCACCTCGGCCTGGCCGACACGGCCAACCCCCCGTTCTTCGCCCAGGGCGGCAGCGACGCCTTCAACAGCAAGTTCTACTTCCGCATCTGGGCCACCGGCCTCGGTGTGCCCATCGCACCCGGGCGTAGCTCCTCGACCCCCACCATGACCATCTCGGCCGTCCACGACCTCCTCACCCGGACCGGATCGGTCATCGTCAAACAGGACAACGCCGCAAGCGGCCGCGGCAACCTCCTGGTCACCACCGACGCGCAGACCCCGGGCATCGGCGTGGCCACCACCTGCCACGTCCCCGCAGGCGCCGACGAAGACACCCTGCGAGGCCTGCTCACACCGCATCTCGGCACCGACCGGGCGGAAACCGTCACCGAGGCCTACTACCCGCACAGCCGCGTCCTCTACAGCGAGGTCGCCATCGGCGAACCACCCGCCGCCCCGGCCGTCCTCAACTGGGGAGACATGCGCATGGAACCTACGTGGAACGGGTTCGCCGTACCCGCCGCCGATCTGCCCGGCCAGGTGCGGGACCTCATGCTGGACTGGTCGACGGCCATGGGCCGTTACCTACAGACCACCGGCTACCGCGGTTACCTCAACTGCGACTCCATCCTCACCCCCGACGGGCAGATCCTCTTCAACGAGGTGAACGCCCGCGTCGGAGGCTGCACCCACATGCACTTCGCCGCCCAGCGGGTCCTGGGCCCGGACTACCTGAACCGGTACACCCTGCTCACGCGCAACGACCTGCACGTCACCTCGTTCGAGAAACTCGCCTGGGCGATCAGCCGCGACCCCGACCTCGACGGCACCAACGGCTCCGGAGTGCTCCTCCTGGTCGACGACGTCCCCTACACCGGTACCGTGCAGTACCTCGCCTACGGACCCACTCCGCAGGCCGCCGCCCAAGCCGAGAAGCGACTCACCGAGACCGCCACGACCTGCTGAGACACACCATGACCGCCACCGTGCCCACCACCCGCACCAGCTACCGCAACGTGCTCGCCCTGCCCGGCGCCCGCCTGTGGTACGTCACCGCCGCCCTGGCCCGCGCCCCCGTCGTCATGGCGCCCCTCGCCCTGGTCTTCGCCGGATACAGCGCCGGCTCGTTCACCCTCGGCGGCACACTGGCAGCCGTCTACGCCCTCGGCGAAGCCGCCGCGGCGCCGATGCTGGGCCGGTGGTTCGACACCCGGCCCTTCGTACCGGTCCTGCGCTGGACCCTGACGGCCAACGCCATCAGCTACGTTGCGCTCGCCGTCACTGCGGGACGTACGCCCGCGGCCGTCCTGATCGTCCTGGTGGCATTCGCCGGCGCCACCGGATCCGGAGCACCCGGCGGCATGCGCGCCCAGCTGTCCGCGGCCACCCCCGAGGACCTCCGAGCCAGCGCGCTGAGTCTGGACACATCCCTCTCCCAGGCAGTCCGCGCAGCCGCACCGCCCCTCACATCCGGCCTGTACGCCCTTTCCACGGCGTCCGGCACCCTGATCGCCATGGCTGTCTTCGTGGCCGTCCCCGCCGCCGCGGCGCACCGTATCCCCCACGGCCCCACGCCTTCCCAGGCCCACCCCCGCCAGCAGGACGACTCGAAGGTGACGCAGATCCTGCGCCGCAGCTGGGCCACCGCGTTGCTGTCCGCCGCCATCATGTTCCTCATCGGCACCGTCGACGTCCTGCTGCCCGCCCGGCTCAAGGCAGTGGGCTCGTCCCCCACCCTGGCCGGGCCCGTCCTCGCGGCATTCGCCGTCACCAGCATCGTCGCGGGGCTCGTCTACGGAGCGCGCACCTGGCCCGGCGGTATGCGTGCCCAAAGCGCCTGCATGCTCCTGCTCATGACCGCGGCCCTGGCCATCCCCGGCCTGAGCGGCCAACCCCTCACCTACGCGCTCGTCTTCGCCCTCGCCGGCACCCTGTACAGCCCCCTGCTCACCCTCCGCAACCTCGCCCTGCAGGAACAACTCCCCCAGACGGCCTGGGCCACCGGGTTCTCCATCCTCTACGCGGCCGCCGGCCTCGGCTACGGCGTCGCCGGCCTGCTGGCCGCGGCTCTCCTCGACACCACAACCACGTCCACCGCATTCCTCGCCTGCACCGCCGCCACCCTCGTCCTCGGCATCATCGCCCTGGCCGCAGAACGCCCCTCCAGCCCCGACCCGGCCTCCAAGGACGCCACCGAACCACGGATGCAGAACGGCCGTGGCGGGAGTGACGGTGGGCGTCCTGTGCCCGGTCGGGGCGGCCAGCAGTGTTGATGACGCACGCCTTCGGCACCTGAGGCGAACCGGATCTGTATGCCGGTCGGCTGCGGAGAAGGCGCCCGCCCGTGGGACAGCCGCTGCGCCCCCGATGCCAGAAGGCACCCGGTGTCTGTTCTCCCCCCTCACAGGGGCTGTGCCATCCCACCACTGGTGCTCAAGCGTCAGACAATCACACGCGCCGCACACGTCGAACGAAATCCGTTTTGCCACAACGCACTTGAGATCCGCCGGTTCATCACCGTCCTCGTCGGCCCACACGCGGCTCTGCCACCGAATGGACGGCGGATAGTGCAGCGGGGCCGTGCTGACGTACGTGCGCAGCGAGCCCGGCGGCCTCAGCAGCATCGACGGCACCCCGCCGGCCGCCTCGGCCGACCAATCACCCGGGAATCTGATGACGTGGCGGTTGATCTGGCCGCGGAGGCTGTTGGCGGAGGTGGCCCACCCGCTCAGTGGGTCGTTGTCCAGGTGCCACAGTCGGCCCAGCAGCGCCATGAAGCGGTCCGGGTAGCCGAGGTGATTGGAGAGATCGAAGTCTCTGGCCAGCTCGCGCCTGGTCCGGCTCGGGATCTGTACGTAGTGGCGGCCGAGCCACAGAACGTCCTGCAGCGCCATGCGTTCGGCCTGATCGAGCTCTTCCTGCTCAAGAACGGCGTCGGCGACATCTGGCCGGCGGTCGTCGGGGCAGGCGTTCAGGCCGGCCACCACGCGCTCGTGCTTGGTGTCACCCGCACTGGGCGGGGGAGGCCGAGGCGCTCGCACAGCGCCGGCAGTTCCTTCGCGGTGTAGCGCCTGTACAGCGTGAGGAGCACGCCGTCGATCAGCCTCCGCAGCCGCGCCATGTCCATCTGTTCCCCCATCTCATGATGATGAGCGACGCCCGGACTTGAGGGTCTGGTGCACGATCGGGTGACATCTGAACTGGCTTGCCCTGTGGGGCAGGTGGGAAGGATGTCGCTGTGCCCAAGCCCTATCCGGAAGAGTTCCGCCAGGACGTCGTGCGAGTCGCGAGGAACCGCGGCCCGGGGGTGACGGTCGAGCAGGTGGCCACCGACTTCGGAGTCCACCTGATGACGTTGTGGAAATGGATGCCCGTGCGGACGTCGACGACGGAGCCAGGCCCGGGGTGACCAGCCAGGAGAGCGTGGAACTGCGTGAAGCGCGCCGGCGGATCAAGCTGCTGGAGCAGGAGAACGAGGTCCTGCGCCGGGCCGCGGCCTATCTGTCGCAAGCGCATCTGCCGGGAAAAGGATCTACCCGCTCGTGAAAGAGCTGGCCGTGGACGGGGTGCCGGTCACGGTGACGTGCCGGGTGCTCAAGCTCGCCAGACAGCCCTACTACCGCTGGCTGGACCAGCCGGTGACCGATGCCGTGCTGGAGGAGGCCCATCGCGCGAACGCGCTGTTCGACGCCCACCGCGAGCATCCCGAGTTCGGCTACCGCTTCCTGGCCGACGAAGCCCGCAGCTCGGGGACCGCGATGGCGGACCGGACCGCATGGCGGATCTGCCGGGACAACCGCTGGTGGAGCGTGTTCGGCAAGAAGCGCGGCTGATCACGGGTGGTGGCCGGGGATTGGGAAATTCCCCCCCACGCACTGACGGCAGCGGTCTGCACGTCGGTGCGATGTGGCTGTGGCACGACGTGGGCCACCTAGCCTTCCACGTGGACGCGGTCCGGGTCGGCTCCGAGCTGTTCCGCGCCGAGGACCAGTTCACGCCGCTGGCACTCGAACTCAGCCGACAGGCGGCTGCGAACGTGACCGCGCTGCGGGAGAAGTTCCCAGCACTGCCGAGCGTCGCCCGCAACGCCACCCTGTCCTTCGTTGCAGCGCCTGGAGATCACGCCCGCCCAGATGGCCACGGGCGCCGGGCCGGTAAGAGCGGCCGCGGCCGCGCTCGCCTGGCGGGCGGACGCGGCCACGGTCCAGAGGCGCTGCCGGAGGCGTTGGCGGCAGGAACGCTTCAGGCGGGCCGCCGACATCCCCCCTCGGGTGTCGGCAGCTCACCTGCTCCTCAGGTGTCGCCAGGTCACCTGTTGTTCTGCCGGTGTCAGCAGCTCACCTGTGCGTTCGCCCAGTCGGCGTGGTCGGAGTCGATGCCGTCCCCGCCGTCGGTGACGACGAGCCGGACCACCTGAGCGCCCCTCACGTCCGCGGTGAGCGGCTGGGCGGGCATCGCGTTGGTCAGGACGCCGGTCGAGGCGACCTTCGTGCCGTCGGCCCAGATTTCGAAGGCGACGGTGCCATTGGCGCCCTTCTCGTCGTCGACCCCTACGTCCGCGGTGACCGTCTCGCAGGATCGGCCGGTGTAGTACTCGACCGCGCTCTCCGCGTGGACGCCGAGGCCCTTGGCATACACCACCCCGCCGATGGTGATCGGGTGTCCGTCGCCCGCGGCGCTCTCCCCGTTGCTGGTGTTGCGCTCGACCGGCCCGTAGCCATTGGTGGCCGAAAGCCACGGCAGGTCGCCGAGCCCGGAGGTTCCGGACGGCGGCGGGACGACGACAGACACGCTCAGCGGCAGGGTCTCCTGGGCACGCAGCCCGGTCGGCGAGCGGTAACTCACCCTCAGCGTCAGGTCGTACGACCCCGTCGCTGTCCCCTGCGGAGCGGTGACCGTCCATTTGGTGCTCAGGGAGCGACCGGTGGGCAGCACGGCGGTGGTCCTGCGGGAGGCCGCGCGCAGCGTCCACCCGTCGGGGCCGGTGAGCGAGACCGAGACCCGGACGGCCGGCGTGCGACCCCAGTCGGTGACGACGGAGGTGAGCGTGGCCGCTGTGCCCGCCTCGACCAACGGGCTGCCGTTCAGGCCCAGTTCGACGTCCGGCGGGTGGGTGGCCCAGGAGCGGTCGGCCGAGACGCGCAGCAGCGCCGTGCCGTGCGCGGGGACGGTCGCAGAGATCGTGCCCGCGGTGTTGTAGCTGCTGTGCCGCCACAGGTCGCGCAGGGTGTAGGCGCGTGCGCCGGGCAGGCCGACGGCCTGTGCGGTGGTGGAGATGTGCTGGGCGGTGCCAGTCTCGTTGAAGAGGGCGACCGCGCGGGTGCCGTCCTTCATCTCCTTGGCCACGACCCAGCAGCCACCCTCCGAGGAGACGACCCTTCCCTGCTTGCCCAGCGGGTCCTGGTCGACGTCGATGACCTCCTTGTTGTCGAGGATGTCGAAGGTCGCCGGGGTGGCCTTGCGCAGGTCCGAGCCGATGAGCAGCGGGGCTGCCATGATCGACCACATGGAGAAGTGGCTGCGGTACTCGGTGTCGGTCATGCCGCCGTTGCCCACCTCCAGCATGTCGGGGTCGTTCCAGTGGCCCGGGCCGGCGTAGGGGGCGAGCGGCAGGTTCTGCTTCAGAATGCCGAGCATCGAGCCCCAGTTGTCACTGATGTCGCCCGTGGTGCGCCACAGGTGACCGACGTCGGCGGCCCATTCCCACGGTTTGTTCTCGCCCCACTCGCAGATGCTGTAGACGATCGGCCGCCCGGTCGCCCGGAGGGCATCGCGCATGGTGGTGTAGCGCGACTTGGCGTCCACGCCTTGGTTGTTGCAGTTGTCGTACTTGACGTAGTCGACGCCCCAGTCGGCGAACTGCCGGGCGTCGCTGTACTCGTGGCCGAGCGAGCCCGGGAAGCCGGCGCTGTTGCACGTCTTGGTGCCCGCGCTGGTGTAGATGCCCAGCTTCAGGCCCTTGGAGTGCACGTAGTCCGCGACGGCCTTGATCCCGTTCGGAAACCGGACCGGGTCCGGGACGAGCCGGCCGTCCGCGTCACGGTTCGGCAGGGCCCAGCAGTCGTCGAGGTTGACGTACTGGTAGCCCGCGTCCTTCAGGCCCTTGTCGACGAACAGGTCCGCAATCCCCTTGACCATGGACTCGTTGAACTCGGCGCGACAGTGCGTGGAGTTCCAGTTGTTGAACCCCATCGGCGGGGTGAGGGCGAGGCCGTCGGCGAGGGTGGGCGCCGCGGTCCGGGCGGCGGGTGCGGCGACGGCCGGTGCGGCGAGACCGGCGGTGCACAGCAGCCCGGCCGTGAGCGCTCCGACGAATCTCCGGCGCGATGTGCGGGTGTGGCGGGTGTGCGGGTGACGCATCGTTACGTTCCTCCGAACACACAAAGGTGGGATGAAGTCATGTTCCCGTCATCGTTGCGCGTTTACGTTAGGACGTGTCGGAGCGTGTTGGAAGAGGAGCGGTCGTGTGGGATTGTTGCCATTGGTTCAGTCCAAGAGTCGGCGATCATCGGAGGTCCCGCCGAAGCCGCCTGCCGCTGCGTGACCCCGGATCGGGTCCGGCAGTTGATCGGGGCATGAAGAAGCGCAGCGTGATAGCCATCGCCTCCCTCGCCGCCGGGTTCCGCGTGGACTTCGACGTCGCCCCACCAAACGGCGGTGGCCCGTTGCGGATCGGTATGATTCGGCAATCGGCCAACGCGGCGCCGCCGGGGTCCGCGGTCAGCGTTTGATGCGTCCGCGGATGGCGAGGACACCGAGGGCAAGGAGGGTGGGTTCCGAGAAGGCGGCCATCTCGATGTAGGTGCCAGCGGTGGTGAGGTTCTGGCCGCTGGAGCGGAAGATCACCGAGTTGACGACGACGCGGATAGCTTTCTCCGTGCGGGCCAAGGTCACGCGCCGGGACCAGCCACCGTGCAGGGCAGGGTCGGGGGTGCTGGTGCTGCGGCTGATCCTGCTGCCGTGCAGGGTGCCGCTGGTAGCGGGGTCGGGATCGTGGGTGGGCAGGCCGACGCCTAGCAGGAGCAGCACGGTCAGGCTCATGGTGGCCAACAGCCACGCGAAGGCGCGGGCGGCGCGCAGGCCGTAGCCGGTCAGCAACCAGTAGGCCCACAGCAGGCGGCGTTCGCCCTTTGAGGTGCCGGTGGTGTCGTGGCGGCGCATCTCGCATTCGCCGTAGTAGAAGTCGGCGGCGCCGGGTTCGTTCTTGCCGTCCTCGAACGCTTTCCGCATCTGCCGATACAGGGCAGCGACGTCTTCCGGGTCGGAGGTGCGGACGGGGTCGGTGTGGTGCGGTCCGGGACGCCATAGATGGGGTGTCGGCGCCATGCCTGCGGAAGGAACAGCTCGGCCAGCGGTGTGGGCGCGCCAGTGGTGTTCCTCGGCGAGGACACGGTGCCGGGTGAAGCGCACTGGCCACATGCCGCGCCGGCGCCAGCCGTGGGAGCGCCGGCGAAGGTGGTGCGGCCTTCCAGGCGGAGCTGGTCGAGGTGGAAGGCTCCGGCGAACAGGCGGTCGGTGAGGTCTGTGGCGGTTAGCACCAGGTGCGCGGCGTCCACGCCCTGCACCGAAGTCACCCGCACCCGGTCTGAGCGGGGCGGCCGCGCACCTGGGCCTGCCAGCAGGTCCTCGCTCACAGCGCGGCTGTTGCTGGTGAAGGGGGTGGGGTGGGCGATCACCGCGGCGGGCGCGGTCAGCACCGTGTGGCCGAGGTTCACGGCCGCGTACCGCGTCCGCACGGTCGCCGTCGACTCCCAACTTGACCGCCCGCACACCACCTCTCCTGCGGCTATCTCTAACGTCACCGGCAGCTCGGACACCACCCGGGACAACACCACCTGTCCCGCACATACCAACGGCCCCAGCACCGACACACCTTGAAACCGAGCCGTGCCGAACCAGGCGTCGCCGGAGAACTGCGCCCCCACGAACCAGGCCTCCTCTTGGTGCGGGTGTTGACACCTTCTGTGCGGCCGTTGTGCTACGGCAAGGTGAGGCCGGCGTTCACGGCAGGCCGGTCGATTTCGAGGCCGTTGGTGAAGCTGCGCAGGTGGGGCAGGTCGACGGCGCGGGCTGCCGTGATCCACTCGGTGAGTTTCGCGTCGTTGCCCGCGGCCGGTTCAGCAGGGTGGCGAAGCCGCGTATGAGATCGGCGAGTGCGGTCATCTCCGGGCAGGCCGCGGTGATCTTCTCCAGCAGGGTCGCTTCCTTCGCGCGCAGGTTTTCAGGGTCGGTGAGCAGAAGGCGGCTAGCGTGACGCGGGGTGGTGACGGGGCAGTCGCCGTCGGCGCGGCCCTGGTCGAGGTAGCGGACCAGAGGTTTGCGCTGCCGCTGTAACCCAACTCCCGGATCTCTTCGAGGAGGTGAGTGACCGGGACGGCCGGTTCCTGGGCACGGCGCCGGCATAGGTGCTCGCGGTAGGGGTCGACGAGGGTGGGCCGGTAGGCGGGGGCGATACGCAAGGCCTGGGGTTCGGGCATGCGGGCGTAGCGTTTGACGGTGTTCAGGGCCAGGTTCAGGCGGCGGGAGCAGTCGAGTAGGCCGACACCCTGACCGAAAAGATCGTGGATCTTGTTCCAGCGTTCGAGTGTGGTCTGCTCGCGTACTGCGCCGGCCGGGGCGCGTTGATGGTGGCCCAGCATCCGGCGTGAGCGTGGACCTCGAACTGGACTTTGTCGCAGAGATTTCGCCAGAGGTGCCATCGGTCGCTGACCTGGACCGCGTCGGGCAGGGCGCGGCGGACGGCCTCGGCGTAGGTGGCTGAGCCGTCCCGGCACACGACCTCGACACCAGGATGTTCGCGCAGCCAGGACTCCAGGGTGGCGGCCTGGCGGTCGGGCAAGACCGCAGCGCGTCTGCCGGTCTCGGCATCCGTGATGATCGTGGCGTAGCGGTGGCGGCGGCGCAGGGCGAAATCGTCCACGCCGATCACCCTCGGGATGGCCTGCTGCGGCAGCGACAGGCGCCACAAATGGCGCAGCGCGGTACTCCGGGAAACGGGCACGGCCAGCAGATCGGTCAGGCGTGCGGCCGCCCGGCCGCACAACTCCCGTGCCACCTGGGATATCTGCCCGGTAAGCCGCACCGTGCGGCGCTGATGGCGCTCCAGCAGTCCGCGAATCTGCTCGCGGAAGGTCTGCCGCCGGCAGCCCAGAACTGGACAGACCAGCCGCCGTACGCGTAGGTGGACCACAGCCTGGCGGCCCTCGACCAGAACGTCCCTCACCGTTCGGCGGTGATAACCATGCACCTTCGCCGTCGGCGACCCGCACACCGGACACGGCACCGCCACGTCCCGGGTCCGGGCCGTGACCACTCCCGCTTGCCCGTCCCGGTCCGTCGGCCTCAGCCGGGGGTGGTCGTTGCCCCGGGGTCATCCATGGGCGCGGCGTGAGTGGGTAGATCCTTGAAGTCGGCGACCGCCGTGGTGTCGGCCAGGGCCTCCGTCATGAGCCATATCGCCTGGTCCTCCCATGAGGTGTTCGAGGATCGGAGGATGCGCTCGCCCTCGGATACGAACAGCGATGTGGGCCACAGTAGTTCGTAGTTACTCAGGTCCAGACTCACCGCAACATCTTCGCCTATCCGAGGTGTGTCCCAGCCCGGCCTGATCGATTCACGCATTAGTCCTGGACAAGCTGCTGGAAAAGCGGACATCCAACCGCATGCCGCTCCCTGACAAGGATCTCCGCGTCAACGTCCACGACCTCCGTGTGCCACGGCAGGCAGCCGTGGCACGCGTGGATCTCATACGAGCTGTCGTCGTCGAACGCCTTGAGAACAACGGAACCGACCGGTGCTCGGTAGGTGACGTCCTGTTGCGGATCGGAGCCTTCTGCCATGAAGGCCAGTTCTACGTCCGCTAGTGCTCGGATGACCCTTCGGGTCCGGGATCACGCGCTGGCATCTCGCTGCGGCAGTCCTTGCATTCGAGCCCGCGATGCGGTGACTGCCGCAGAGCGGACAGGGTGCGGCCTGGAAGTCCTTGTCACACCGCAGACACCGGCCGTGCTTCACGACGCCGTCACCTGGCTCGACCAGGGTGTCGTTACTTCCGCACCTCGCACAGTGCACCTCGATCTCGGCCACGGTCCTCCTCCAGTACGCCGCTGCGGAAGGGACATGGAACCAGTGCTGGCAGATTCCGCACACCCACCATCCCCTACAGACCCCGTGTGGTTGAGCCGAAGCACCGCAGTTGTCAACAGCGGAGAGGGCTGACCTGGCGATTCGAACCGGTCGAAGCCGTCTGGTTGTCACCAACAAGGCATTCGACTTGTCACATGCGCTCATGTGAACGAGTGCGCAAGGACGGATCTAGGACGGCAGCTCTTAGCCTCGCTCTTGCACAACAGCCCCGCAATGAACTGCCGTGCACTAAAGCGCGTCATGGGGGCTCGCACGCCTCTCGGCGGCGCTGCTTGCATAAGAGACAGTTCACCAGGCACACGTCGTCAGGGGGAAGTGAGCCAGTCATTTGACCGCTCGACTTCTACTCCAAGGAAACGGGGGAAATTGTGCTCAAGAAGACGCTCGCGCTATGCGCTGCCTCGGCGGCTATCGCAGTTCTCGGTCTCGGTGCCGGCCAGGCCCCGTGACAACCACCGACTGCTTCGCCTACCCGCCCAAGAATCTCAGCACGCTGCGAGTGGACGGGGACGTGTACGTGCAAGCGTGCATCCACGTGGATGGAAACGATCTGCAGCCGCTCATCCGCGTCACCAATAACGGGAACCACTCGATCCATGTCGATGGCTGGCCGAACGTCAACGGTTCGCTCTATCCCACCTACAACTTCACCGGTGACCGGGCAGGCTCGGGATGGAGCCAGACCTTCCCGGGTCCGGTCATGACCATTGGCCTGACCGGCAACGATTACGCCCAAGGGCAGGGTGATATATGGATCGACAACACCTTCTACGGCAACGTTTACTCGCATAGCGTTTTCATGGGCTGAACCGCCACTTTGGCAGCTGCGGGGAATTCAGCCTGCTCGGGCGGTACCAGCACCGGCCGACGCGGACTGACTGGAGTGCCCGCCTGGTGGCCAGGGCCACGGCCCCGCACGGCATCCGAGCGGGATGCATCACCCATCGCCGGACACTGACAACTATGAGGACTGGGAGAAACACTCAATGACTCGTGCGATCAAGGCTCTTGCCGCGCTTGCTTTGGCTGGGGCATCGATCCTCGGCGCGACCTCGCAGGCGTCTGCGGACCCGAATCCGAACAACCACGACTCCAACCCGCAGAGGGCCACGCTGATCACCCAATACCACGCGGGTGTCTACAGCTGCCCCTACGCGGACTGCAGCAAGATCGACGACCTCACCCTCGCGCCGGGTGATCAAGCTGACGTGGACTGCTGGGTGGCCGGCGGCACCGTCGGCACCACCGGCGACGTCTGGTACCGCACCTCGGGGGTCGTTGCGAGGGGCAACTACCTCGATGTATATACCCCGTCCGGGGGCCCTGGCTGGGTATACGGGCCGTACGTGGATGGTGATCAGAGGTTCTGGATGTCGCCTGGTGGTCTGCCCCACTGCTAAGGCTTGTCCCGTAACTGATCTTGAGGTTGATCCGCGCGGTCAGTTCCCGTGCGACAGTGCGAATTGATCCGGTGCGATCGATCGCGCCCAGGGCCCGAGGAACTGCGCCGCTTTCCTGATCTGCCGAGGAACGACAGGGACCCGGGGGAACCGTTGCGCATCCTGCGGCTCACACCGTGGTACTACCACGACCAGGTCGATGCCTGGCCCGCGGAGTACGACTCCATCGGGGGAATGCAGATCCAGACCACCCGACTGTCCCGGATGCTAGCCGAGGACGGCGTGCAGCAGGTGGTGGTGACCGTCGGCTTCCCCGGGCTCCCGCCGGTCCGCGAGGACCGGGAAGGGCTGACCGTACGCATCGCCCGGATGCCGATTCCCGAGATCCGCTCCGAATCGACCGGTCTGGTGGGGCTGACCCCGGCGTGGTTCGTCGCCACCCTCGGCGCCTGCTTCGGATTGCGGCGGTGGAAGCCGGACCTCGTCCACGTCCATGCCGATGGGGCGCTATGGGCCCTGCTGCTCGCCCCGGTTGCCGCCCGGCTGGTCCGTGCACCGTACGTCCTCACCCTGCACTGCTCGCGCCTCGCGGGCTACGTCCCGCGGTCCGCCATGGCCCGGCTGCAGCAGCGCTTCGGGGCCATCGCGGAGAAGCGCGCGATCCGCCGCGCGGCACGGGTCGTCACGCTGACGGAGAGCACAGCGCGCGTTGCGGCCAAGGCCCTTGGCGTGAGCGAGCAGCATTTCGCCGTGGTGCCGGACATCGTGGACACCGGGCCCGCCCCGCCCCGGGTGTCCCGAGCGGGCGCGGGCGACTTCGGCGCCTGGGCGTCCGCCGCCGGCCACCGCCCGATCATCGGCTTCGTCGGTCGCCTTGCCAGCGAGAAGGGCTGGCAGTACCTGGTGCCGCTGGCACTGCGGTTGCGCGACCTCCACCCCTTGTTCCTGATCGTCGGCGACGGGTCACAGCGCGAGCGCCTGGAGGAGCAGATCCGCGCCGAGGGACTGGCGGACGAGTTCCTGATCACCGGATTCGTCCCCAACAACCGGGTCCCGGAGGCCCTCGCAGTCATGACCACGCTCGTCATGCCCTCCGCCTACGAGGAACTCGGCGGCGTCGCACTGGAGGCGCTGGCCGTCGGAACTCCCATGGCCGCCTTCGCCGTTGGCGGTCTGCGCACGACCGTTGGCCGGCTCTGCCCGGACATGCTGGTGCCGGCGGGCGACCTCGACGCGCTGGCGACGAAGGTTCGGCGGATCATCGCGGAGCCCGATCGCTATGCGGCGCTCGCCCGATCGGCCGGGCCGGCGGTCGCGCAGACCTACGGCGCACCGGCAGCACTGCGGCAGATCACAGCGGTCTACGAAGCGGTCCTTCCTCGCCTGGCCGAGAACCCGCGATGAACACCAAGACCGACCGTCAGCGCGTCGGTCGTCTCCTCCTGAGCAGCGAAACCCGGAATCTGACGGTCGTGGGCACGCTGGTGTTCGTAGGCGTCGGCGCCGAACCGCTCGCGATGCTGCTGTTCCTGGTCCACGCCACGGGGTCGTTCGGATCCGCGGGGATCGTGATCGGCTGCTACGGATTGAGCTCGGCCGCCACCGCTCCGGTGCGCGGCCGGCTGGCCGACCGGTACGGCGCCGCCGTGCTCACCGTCATCGCCACGGCGCACCTGGTGCTCACCCTGGCGCTGGTCGCCGCCGGCGAAGCCCACGCACCGCTGGTGGTCCTGGTGTTGACTTCGGCAGCCGTCGGCACCGGCTACTCCGCGGTGTACGCCGCCATGCGGTCGGCCTGGTCGCGGCTGACCGGCGAGCAGGACCGCGAGAGCGCCTACGCGGTTCAGGCGGTCCTCCAGGAGATCGGATACATCGGCGGCCCGGCCGGCGCCGGTGCCGCAATCGCGCAGGCCGGGACCACCTTCGCCCTGCTCGCCACCTCCTGCCTCACCTGGTCGGCGACCCTGGTCTTCAGCCAGCTGTCCGCGGTTCGCAGCCAACCCCGGGCCGCAGTGCAGATGTGGAGCAGGCCGGCCGTGATGGCCAGCGGACCGCTGGCCGTCCTGATCGCGACGACGGCGCCCACCGCTTTCGCCTTCGCCGTCGTGGAAGTCGACCTCCCCGCCTACGCCACCCGGCACGCCGTCCCTGGCATCGCCGGGCTGCTGATCGCCCTGGTCGCCATCGGCAGCCTCGTGGGCGGGCTCGCGTACGGCCACCGCACCTGGAGGTCCGCGCTCGACCGCCGTTACGCGGCCATCCTGTTGCTCCTCGCCCTGCTGATGACCGCGCTCTCCCTCGCGCGTTCGATGCCCGCCGTGGTGCTGCTGACGCTGTTGGTCGGCCTGCCGGCCGCCCCCATGATCACGTGCCGTTACCTCCTGCTGGACGGCACCGTGCCGAACGGCTTCGCCAACGAGGCATTCATGTGGATCACCACGGCCGACGCCATCGGCGATTCGGCCGGAAAGGCCATCGGCGGCTTCCTGGTCGAGCGAAGCTCCTTCGGCCTCGTGTCACTCGTCGCCGGCCTGGCCGCCACTCTCGCCATGCTGATCACCGTCCTCGGCTGCCAGACCCTCCGGCGCTCCGTACCGGCCGAACTGACCGTGTGAAGCACCTTCCCGTCCCGCCCCCTTCCCATGCAAATGGCTGTGCCCGCCACTGGGCGGCGGAGCGCGGCGGGCAAACACGTTCGCCGAACTCGCGCGGGCCCTCGACGCCGGGCCGGTCGCCGATCTCGGCTGCGGGCCCGGCCACGTGACGGCACACCTTCAGTCTCTTGGGGTGAGTGCGTTCGGCATCGACCTGTCCCCGAAGACGGTTGAGGTCGGTCGTTGGTCCGGGTGTGCCGTTGACTGATGCGCAGTGGGCGCGGATCGAGCCGTTACCTCCGGACCGGACACCGAAGCGGGGCGGCCGCTGGCATGACCACCGTGAGGTGATCGACGCGATCGCCTACAAGTTCCAGACCGGCACCCAGTGGGTCCACCTGCCGGAGAAGTACGGCAACCGGCGAGGCGTCTACAACCGGCTGCGGATGTGGGCCGTCGACGGTACTTGGGAGCGGGTGTTCACGGCTCTGGTGGCCCAGGCCGACGCGGAAGAGGACCTCAACTGGGCCGTCTCGGTCGACTCCACGATCGTGCGGGCCCACCAGCACGGGGCCGGGGCCCGCAAAAAGGGGCCCCAGCCGGCGAGCCCGGCGACCATCCATCGGCCGCTCCCGCGGCGGACTGACCACAAAGATCCACCTCACGGCCGATGCCCGCTGCCGGCCCCTCGCGTTCGTTCTCACCGCCGGACAAGCCGGTGATGCACCTGCCTTCACCGAGGTCATGGCCCGCCTGCACGTTCCCCGTCGGCGAGGCCGACCTCGCACCAGGCCGGACCTGGTCCTGGCCGACAAGGCGTACTCCTCCCGCGCGATCCGCGAGCACCTGCGCAAGCGCGGTATCCGGGCAGTGATCCCCGTCCCCGCAGACCAGCGCAGCCATCGGCTCCGTCGAGGCAGCCGAGGCGGCAGGCCACCAGCCTTCGACCGCGAGACCTACAAGCAGCGCAACACCGTCGAGCGGTGCATCAACCGCCTCAAGCAGTGGCGAGGCATTGCCACCCGCTACGAGAAGACCGCCACCATCTACCTGGCCGGACTCCGCATCGCGGGCATCTTCCTCTGGTCCGCCCGTTGATCTGAACGAAACTGCCTAGTCGGCGAAGACATGACCGGCCCCAACAGCTCAGCTTTCTATCCAGGCCCTGTGAAACTTCGGCACCTCCCGATGTCTGCCGGCGAACGTCCCGAGCCTTGGTACGGCGCAGAGCGCGGCATGTGAGGCACTGGCACTCACTGGCAGGGAGAGGGCATGCCCAGTCGGCCGTTGGTTCACTCGTGGCCGGAACCTGAGCCTCGGGGCTGATCCTTACGGGCAAGAGCCTGTGAATAAAGATCCACATCTACGGCTGGAGTACTAGTTGATGCAGGGCGTCCATGACCGCGGCGAGCAGCCGCTCGTGGACGTCCGTGCGGCCACAGAAGCGGGGGGAGTGGGCGAGACCGGGCCGGCGTCCAGGTCACGCGGTCAGCCGGGGCGATCCGGGTGCCGCGCCCGGTGGACGTTCCACACGCTCACTCATTCGGCCGACGGGTGGAGTCACCGCAAATCAATTTCCGGCACATATTCTGCGAAAAACCCCGGCGGTGCCCACTCCATCGGAGATCAGAAATGCATGACCAGCAGAATGCGAAGGAAGTCCCCCGGCGTCAATTCGTCGCGCTGTCCGGTGCCCTCGGTGCCGCGACGGTCCTGACGGGCGCGGCCGCGACGGTCGGCGGTTCCGCTGCGGCGGCGAGCGGTCTCGACGCTGGTCCGACCCCCGACTCGTGCCCCAGCACGCCTCCCCCGGGCGGCACCAGCCCGTGCCCGCCCACTAGCCTCCAGGGCATCTGCGGCCGGCCCACGGACAACGACCCGCTGTGGCACGACGTCCAGTACTGCACCAGCGGAATCGTCCCCCCGCCGCCGCAGCCCAAGCCGGACTGCCTGAAGGTGACCTCGAATTACGTCGTGCTGCACGGACAGCCGGAGACGACGCACAACTATCTCCTGTCGCCGACGTGCCGGGTCACGGGCATCGAGTGCCCGTTCCTCGTGACCAGCGGGCCGCCCAACTACTGGAACGAGGCGTGGCAGAACGCGCGCAGCGGCGGAGACGTCCCCGTGCAGTACCCGAACATCGGCCTGGGCATCAACTCACAGACCGCCCGCCGCTTCAACCAGCTCCACATCCACATGGCCGGCGTGCGGGCGAGCACGCAGCGGCGCCTCCAGGAACTCGAGTCGCAGGGCCGCATGGCCACGTCCCCCTCCCAGTGGGCGAACCCGGCCAACCAGGCCGTCGTCACGGGCTCGGCGGGCGACCGCGTGTACCGCGTCCTCCGGCTCCCCAACCTCCAGGACAACCTCTTCGGCCTGCTCTACACGAACGTCGTCCGCCCCAACTCGCTGAACATGGCTGACCAGACGATCATCGTGGTCCCGAAGATGACCGCCGCCGGGTTCGCGGGTGCCTTCTACGTCCTCAACAGCGACACGTCGATCCACGACGGCACGAGCACATGCGACTACCTCCTCGTATACAGCTGACGCACCTGATCCGGCCTGATCCGAACGAGAGGCCCTGGTCGGCGATGCCCAGCGCGGCGTCCGGGCGGCAGATCGGGCAGGCTGGTATCCCGTCGGTGGTGAGGAGACGGCGGGCCTCGTCCCGGCCGACCGGGTTTCGTCGGCGGTTGGCCATGCCGCAGTCCCCCACGTGCACGGCCATCGGGTGTCCCGTCGTCCGGTTGAGTTCGAGGACCCAGTCCGGCGCCGGCGGGCGGCGCGCCCGGCCGCGCTCCGCCTCGGTCTGCCGCTGCCGCAGACCGTCCGCGTGGCGATTCCCCGGACAGCGATCTTCGGGCCATGAGCTGAACGTGAATTTTGGCCCCGCCCTCACAGCGGATCATGGATCCGATTCACAAGGGCGATATCACGGGGCGCCTGAACACTATCCGCACTGAGCGAGGTGCGGCCTGGCATGCATGTGCCAGGCCGTCGGGTCCGGGAAGTCCTGGCTTGGACCCAGGGTGGTCCCCCCGGCAATCAGCAGGGCAATGGTCGCGCGTCCGTGTCGCTGTCCGGAGCCACTGGATGGTGCGGAGTCAGGGAGTGGATGCGTGGTATCGGCGAGGGCAGCAGCCAGAGCAGGGACAGCGCTCCGCCGACGGCCCCGATGAGGAGGGTCGCCCGGAGGCCGATGAGGGTAGCGAGGAGGCCGCCGAAGAATGCACCCACAGGGCGTAATCCGTAATTGATCGTGCTGTACGCACCGGCGACTCGACTGCGCATGGCATCGGGGATCACGTCGGCCTGGAGGGAGTTGGGATTGACGTCGAACAGCATGACGCCGACTCCGGAGAGGAACTCGGCCGCGGCCAAGGCTCCGGCGCGAGCCCAGAGGGGGCCGGCCACAGCAGCGGCCATGGCGATCGGTGCCGGGAACGGCACGGCGCCCACGACGATGCTGCGGCCCACGCCGAGTCTTCGCGAGATCTTCAGGGCGATCACCGCCCCAAGGAGCGAGCCGGTGGCACCGATCCCGAACGCTATGCCGATGGCTCCTGCGGTCAGTCCGAGGTTTCGGCTGGCAAACAGCACGATCAGTCCGCTGCCCGCGACGAAGGTGAAGAAGTTGACGGTCACCGCGCATCCGAGGCTGGCCCGCAGCACCGGGTGACGGATGACGAGCACCAGTCCTTCCCTGGCACGCCGCAGCAGCGAAGACACCCCGAAGGCCGGGGCAGCGCCTGAAAGCCGACAGGCATCATCGAGCCGGGCGCCACGCGCCGGAACTGCGTGAGCCTGCAGGCGGGCGGGCGGCGAGGATGGCGACGTCGTCGGCGGCCAGGCCGATCAGCAGTTCGTCGCAGAAGATCTCCAACGGCTCGCGGGCCAGGGCGGCGGCGTGCTGCCGCACCCGGGGCCAACTGGCCAACGATCCGGGCGGAGACCCGGCCAGCCGCCAGCCCTGAGCGCGGCGCGTCATCCGTACGCGGGCAGCTGCCAACCCTCCCGTGGGGAGGCCGGGAGGGGCGGCGGGCCCCGCCATCGCAGGAGCGGGACGGCAGGGCCCATCCATTGGCGCGGAGAGATCCGGGCCGAAAGCAATCGATCTCCCTGGATCCCGGTCGTGTCCGGCATGCGCTGGTAGACGGCGGCCGGACACGACGTTGCCCGCCCCCGAAAGTCGGGGGCGGGCAACGGTCGTACACGTGGCCGTGAAGGGCGGTCGCCTTCGCGGCGAAAGGCTCCATGAGGCTTCAGCCGAACGATCGTCCTCATGGGCAATAGGTGAGGCCCGGGGACACTGTCCCCTCCACAACCACGCCATCTGTAACACGGGCAGGCGGCAGAGCATTCCCGCCCAGGTCGCCTGCCCGCGGCGCAGGAGAACCGTTGTCGCGGGTGGTCACGGGGGCTTGGAGGGAAGGGCGCGCTCGAGGAAGTCGAGCCGGGCCTGGGGGGCAGCTCCCTGTCGAGGCCGAGTGCGGTGCGGATGGACTCGGCGCCGACGTCTGACGGGTGTTGGTCGCACAGCCCCCCTGCTTGCTGCCTTATATCCCCCCTTCTTAACTTTACGGGGCGAGGGAGAAATAGTTCTCCTCTTCCTGGGTGAAGTGGAGGCGCAGGACCGTGTTGAGGCCGTAGAGGCTCGAGCGCAGGTCGTCGAGTTGCCCCGGGGCCAGACCGCCGTCGGCGTGGGCCAGTTGCAGGTGGGTGGCGATGCGGCGGGAGAGCCGTTCGATCTCGGAGTGGGCGCGGCTCATGGTGGCGGTGGCCTCGGGACCGCCGAGGGCGGGCGCGAGGGCGGGGTAGAGCTGGTGTTCTTCGGCGTATTCGTGGGGCAGCAGGCGTTCCGTGAGCAGCCGGTGGGTCTCCTCGACGGCCGCGAGAGCTTGGGGGCCGGGTGTGTCGGAGAGGCGGTCGGCCGCGTCGCGTACAGATTCGAGGACGTCCTGGAGGTCGTCGTGTTCAGCGGCGAAGCGGTGGATGAGGGCTTCGGCGCCGGAGGTGAGGGCCGGTCGCGCGGCTTCGTCGGTGCGCAGCGCGCGCAGGGCGTTGAGGATGACGGCGATGTCGATGCCCTCCTGGAGCAGGGCGCCGGCGGCGGGCGGGAGGAAGCCGAGGGCGGCCGCGGCCATGGCGGCCAGGGACATCAGCATGCCGCCAAGAGCGCTCTGTACGGCGATGCGCCGGGCCCGCTGGGCAATGGCGACGGCGTCGGCGAGGCGGTCCACGCGGTCGGTGGTCAGGACGATGTCGGCGGCTTCGGAGGAGGCGGTGGAGCCGCGGGCGCCCATGGCGACACCGATGTCTGCGGCGGCGAGGGCGGGTGCGTCGTTGACGCCGTCGCCGACCATCACGGTGACCGCGTGCTCGCGTTCGGCGCGTACGGTGGCGACCTTGTCGGCGGGGCTGAGTTCGGCGCGTACGTCGTCGAGGCCGAGGACGGCGGCGACTTCATGGGCTGGTGCGGCGCGGTCTCCGGTGAGCATCAGCAGCCGTTCGATGCCTGCTGCACGCAGGTGGCGCAGGGTGCGTGGCGCGTCGTGGCGCAGGGGGTCGCGCAGCAGCACGGCGCCGGCCAGGTGCCCGTCGACGGTGAGCCAGGCGACGGCCGCGCCGTCCAGGAGCGCTCGGGTATCGACCGCCTTCGCCCAGTCCGGCCGTGCGGTCGCGGCGCCCGCACGGCCGATCGAGATCTGGTGCCCGTCCACGTTTCCGGTGGCGCCCCGGCCGGGCTCCTCGGTGACGTCCGTCGGGACCGAGAGTGCCAGACCGCGTTCCCTGGCGGTGTCGACGATGGCTTGGGCGAGGACGTGCGGTGAGTACTGGTCGAGTGAGGCCGCCAGGCGGAGGGCTTCGGAGGGTTTGACGTCGGGGGCGGCGATGACGTCGAGGACGCGGGGGCGGCCGCGGGTGAGGGTGCCGGTCTTGTCCAGCAGAAGGGTGCGGGCTCGGCCAAGATTCTCCAGTGCGCCGCCGTCACGGATGACGACGCCGAGGCGGGAGGCACGGGAAAGGCCGGAGACGATGGCGACCGGGGCGGCCAGCAGCAGCGGACAGGGGGTGGCGACCACCAGGACGGCGACTGTGCGCACGGCGTTCCCACTGATCAGCCAGGCCAGTCCCGCCACGGCGAGGGAGAGGGGCAGGAACCAGGCGGCGTAGCGGTCGGCCAGGCGTACGACAGGCGCGGACTCGGCGCTGGCCTGCCGGGCCAGTCGCACGATCCCGGCGTAGGTGCTGTCCTGCTCGGTGGCCGTGGAACGCAGCTCGAAGGCGCCTCCGGCGTTGACCACGCCGCTGCGCACCAGCTCGTCCCGTGCCCGCTCGATCTGGAGGGATTCCCCGGTGAGTACCGACTCGTCGAGGACGGCGGCGGCGCTTTCCACCCGGCCGTCGACGGGGACCACCTCACCGGGGCCAACGACAAGAAGATCGCCGACGGCGACGTCGGACAGAGGCACCGTGGCCACACCGGCCTCGGTGCGGCGGCGCGCGGAGCGGGGCGCATGTTCCAGCAGGGCCCGCAGGTCGTGGGAGGCCCGCCGCCGAGCTGCCGCTTCCAGGGCGCGGCCGGTGGAGAGCATCAGAGCGATCAGCGCCCCCGCCAGGTACTCATGGACGGCCAGGGTGCCGCCCAGCGCGAGGACGGCGATGAGATCCACGCCCGCGTGCCCGTGCCGCAGTGCCGCGAGCACCCAGCCGACGGCGGGGGCGACGGCGGAAAGGGTGCCGAGCCCCCAGAAGAGGCCGGCGAGGCCGCTCGCTCCCGTGAGCCAGGCGATGCCGCCGGCGACCAGGGCCGCCGCGGTGACGGCCAGAAGGACGGGTTCGAGCCGTGGCGACACGACCACCGTAGTCAGGCGGCGCACCCGTGCTGTGAACGTGCGGTGGGTCATGAGGTACCTCGGTCCGTCCGGCGCGGCGATCGTGGGGCGGGCCCCCATCCAGCACAGCGCCCTACTGGGGTCCGGCGCGAGGGGACGTCCGGCCCTGCTTCAGGGCCAAGTGGTCGGTGCCTGTACATGCTGCTCATGACCGGCCCCGATCGGCGTGAAGGGCAAGGCGGGGGCAGGCGGCGACGGCTCGGCGGACATGGGCGCGCAGCTCGTCGGGCACCGCTCGATCTCCCAGTCCACTCTGGCCCGGCTGCCCCAGCGCCTGGAACGCTTCCACCGCAGCGCCCAGCCCTCGGACGTGTCGGCTGCTGCGCGGTCGCCGTCGCCCACCGGTCGGCGAACAGCTGCTGGAAGGCGAGCGCGGGCTCCTCGACGGCGGCCGCGACGTCGGCCGCGACGTCGACGACGACCAAGCACGGTTCGCTCACGTGACTCGCGTGGACCGGGTCCATGTGCAGCACCGCGCCCGAACCTTCGGGCGGGTTCCGCTGGTGATGGGACTTCACTCAAGCGACTGCCCGACGGCCGGAATGCCCTCGACGGTGCGGCGGTACGGCCGGTCTTCCATTGCGTCCGTCCAGCCGCGTCGTCGGGCTTCAGCCGCGGCGCAGAAGGCTGGTCATCTGCTGGGTGCCAGGTGCTGGGTGCTGGGTGCTGGGCAGAGCCTGTGCCGGGTCCGCGGGAGCGGCCTCCTTTCCTGCTGCCGTGCGTCAGGTGGCGTCAGGTGGTCTTCGACCTGCTCGAGGAAGCGGTGGTCCGGTTGACGAACCCGAACGCCAGTCGGCTTCCCGCGACGACCCGAAGGACGCCCGTTCCCGCGATGACACGCCGCCATCAGGCCGGCAATCCCTCCGACCGTTGTCAGGCGGTCGTTGTCCTGCACCTCGGGCCCGACACAGGACAACGACATCGCCGGTAGACCCGTGGTCGTGGGGTGCGAGTCCGCCGGCGGCGCGAGTGGCGCCAGGCGGCCCGGCCCCACGTCCACACAGCCGACGACAGGGATGAGAATCCTGATGCGAACGAAGATCACGACGTTACTGGCCACGAGCCTGCTGCTGGTGCTCTCGGCCCTCTTGGCGGGGAGCCCTGCCTCTGCGGCTCCCGGCTCGGCGGTCAGCTTCACGGCTCAAGCGCGAGCCGCGGGGCTGACCGCGGCCCAGGCCGGCGCGCTCCAGGACGAGGTGAACCGCGACCTGGCCTCCCTGGGCGGGAAGCAGGTGGCTCCCAACCGGATCCAGCTGGAAGGCGCGACGCTCTACCTCGCGGTGCCGGGTGAGGCGCATCCGCGCGACCTGACGGCCGGGACCGGGGCGACCCCGTTCTACGACCCCTGCGCCGGCGGCGGGGCCGACCACCTGCACATGTGCGCGTACAGCAAGACTTACTACACCGGCTCCGAACTCGACATGTACAGCTGCAAGCGCTACTACGTCAGCACCTGGTCAGGTCCGGGGTCGTGGGACAACGAGCAGAGTGACGGCACCGTGGCCTACATGTACGGGCCCACCGGGGCCTTCGTGTACAAGACGCCCCCGGCGCCGAGCTGGGACGCCACCGGGAACTGGTCCTCGGTCCACAGCATCGTCAACTGCTGACCGGACCGGTGCCCGCCTGAGCGGGCGCCTCCCACCAGGGCCGGCGAGTCCTCGGGGCTCCGCGCACCATCCGACGGTCCCCGAGCAGTCGTCGGCGAACACCGCGGGGCGCTCGGCCGGATGTCCTCCGACCGAGCGCCCCGCCCCTGCGACCGCTCGGCCCCGTAGTACAGCAGCAGTCCGTGCCTGCGCAGCACGCTCATGGACGCGCGGAAGGTGGCTTCTCCGCCGCCGTCGAAGACGGCGTGGACGCCCTCGCCGCCGGTCAGGTCCAGCACCGGCACCACTACTTCCCCGGCGGCAAGGAGGAGCTGCTCCTCGCGGTGGCCGCCCGCGAGGCCGAACGGGTCCTGGAGGACCAGGAACCCCACCTCTCTGGCTTACGCACATGGTCGGCCTGGCGGGCCTGGCGCGACGCGGTGCTGCGGCGCTACGAGCAGCAGGGCGTCAACTGCCCGCTGGGGGAGGACCGTATCGAGATCCAGGACCTGATGGTGCGCTACGGCCTCGGTCAGGACCTGCACGAAGACGGCGACAACGACGTTCTGGAGCAGTGGGACTCGGTGTTCGCACCCGAGGCCCGCGTCGACTACTCGGTGGCCGGCGGCGCGCAGCTGAAGGACATCCCCTTCAGGGACCTCGTCGAGGTGATGCGCGCGCCCGACGGATCGATGAGCGGGCTGCTCAAGTGGCAGCATTTCCAGGGATTTTCCACCGTCGACATCGATGGCGACCGGGCGGTCGCTCGTACCCAGCACCTGCACACGCACAAGGGCGACACCGACGGTCAGGGCTGGAACCTTATCCAGACGGGCTTCTTCGTCGACCGGCTGGAGCGGCGTACGGAGGGGTGGCGCATCGTCCACCGCACCTTGGAGATCATCTGGATGGACACCTTCGCCACGGTGTGACGGGGCGCGTCAGGCCGTCTCTCCAGCCTCGGAGGCGGCGCTGCACGACCGTTCCGCCCAGTCGTGCAGGGCGTAGAGCGCCGTCGCCAACTCCGCGCCGGCCGGGGTCAGTTCGTACTCCACATGGGGCGGCACCTCCTCATAGACGATGCGGCGCACGACGCCGTCGCTCTCCAGCGCGCGCAGCTGCTGGACGAGCATCTTCTGCGTCACCTCCGGGATGGCCCGCTCGAGGTCGGAGAAGCGGCGCGGCCGGCGGACCAGCAGGTGATGGATGATCAGCAGTTTCCATCGGCCGCGCAGGATCTCCAGGGTGTGCTCGACACGGCTGATGGAGCACGTCGAGGCCGGTGAGGTGGTGGGGCGGGAGTCAGGGGTCATGGTGCTGGGGAACCGTTCTCGGTAGGGGCTTCCTGTGAGGGGTGGACAGTCGTCAGAGCGGCCACCAGCCGCCGGTTGGCCTCGCGGGGTGTCATGCCCCAGTCCCACTCGGTCTTGTGCAGGCGCAGGGAGACGACACCGTGCCAGGCCGACCACAGCAGGAGCGCCGCGGCGAAGGGGACCTGCGGGTCGACGCGGCGGGCGAGAATACGGACCGGCCTACGCGGCGCTGCCCCAGGTGAGGGAATACGTGCAGTACTACCTCACCGACATGGTGAGCGACGGCGTGGAGGAGCCCATCGACGCCATCGTGCGGATCAGCTTCGATTCGCAGTCGGCGATGCGCGAGGCGCTCGCGACACCGGAGTACCAGCGGGCACACGAGCTGCGCGGGGCCTATATGCGGGAGGCGTCCACCGGTATCCATTCGGCGGTCCTGGACCGGCAGGTGCAGCTGGTCTAGCCGGGACGCGTCCCGGTCACGCGGCGCCGGTGATCAGGTCCTGCGACAGGTCCCACAGGCGGCGCGCGCCCGCCGGGTCGACGGCGTAGCGGGCCACGCCGTGCAGCGTACCGGAGCGCCGGTCGACGATCTCGGTCTCGTTGCAGTCGACGAAGTAGCGGCCGCCGACGCCTTCCAGCAGCGGCGAGGTGGCCAGGAGCGCTGATGTGGCGGCGCCCTGCTCGACGGTCTTGATCAGCTCGGCGGGGACGCGGCCGCTGCCCCGGCCGCCGGTGTGCCGCTGCAGGTTCGTGTAGATGGCGCCCGGCATCAGGGCGTTGGCGGTGATGTTGTCGTCGGCCCAGCGGCGGGTCGCCTCGACCGCGAACAGGACGTTGGCCGTCTTGGACTGTCCGTAGGCGAGCCACGGGTCGTAGGGACGGAAGGCGAAGTTGACGTCGTCCCACACGACCGGCGACTGCTGGTGGCCGGTGGAACTCACCACGACGATGCGGGCGGTGCCGTCGGCGGCCAGCGCGCCGTGCAGGCCGGTGGCCAGGGCGAAGTGGCCGAGGTGGTTGGTGGCGAACTGCCATTCCCAGCCCTGCTCCGTGTACTGCTCGGGGCAGGCCATGACGCCCGCGTTGTTCACCAGGATGTGCAGCGGGCCCTGCCAGGCGGCGGTGAAGGCCGTGATGGACGCGGGGTCGGTCAGGTCGAGGTGCACGGCCCGCACGTCCTGGTTGCCGGTCGATCCGGTGATGTCCTTGGCGACGCGTTCGCCCGCCGCCACGTCCCGCACGGCGAGGGTGACGGCCGCACCGGTGGCCGCCAGGGCGCGGGCCGTCTCCGCCCCGATGCCGGAGGAGGCGCCGGTGACGACCGCGCGGCGGCCGGAGAGATCGATACCTGACACGACCTCGTCGGCGGTGCTGGCGAAGCCGAACGGGGTGGTGAGGGCACTCATGAGGGGCTCCTTGCTGAAGGGCTGGGGACGTGGAAATGGACGGTGGCGGATGTGGTCAGGGGACGAGGATCGCGTCCTGCTCGACCGGGGGCGTGCCGTCGTGCCAGGGCAGGACCTTGCCGAAGCGCACCAGTTCGCCATAGAGCTCCGGGTCGACGTACTCGGCGAAGACCAGATCGAGGACGGCCTCAGCGGCCTGGGCAGGTGACTGGGCCTGGCTGTAGTCGCTGAACCACGGGCGCGAGGTCGCCGTGTCGACCATGCCGGGGCAGACGGCGGCGACGAGCGTGCCATCGGCCAGGTCCCGGGCGCGGCGTTCGGCGGCGACGGCACGAACGGCGGCGACCTGGGCCACCTTCGAGGGCACATTCAGCCACAGCGGCCAGCCGGCCTCCTGCGCGGTCTTGTGGTGGATGGCGCTGCGCCACGACTCCACGGCGTACTCGACCTGGTCCAGGCTCGCGCCGTCGAACAGGTGGTGCAGTCGGCCGTCGAGGTGACCGAGCGTCCCCAGGCTGCTGGCCACGACGAGCAGGCGGCCACCCGGGCGCAGCACCGGGCCGAAGGAGCGCAGCATCGCGTGCGTGGCGGTGTTGGAGACGTCGATGAACTCATCGGCCCGCTCCGCCTGGGACTCCTCGGGGAGCAGGCGGGCGACCGCGTTGGAGATGACGATGTCCACCCCTCCGTGGCGGACCCGCAGGTCCTCGGCGAGAGAGGCGATGGCGTCGGTGTCCGTGACGTCCAGGACCCGGCCCTCGACCCGGGCGCGGGTGGCGGGCATCTGGGCGACTTCCCGGGCGGCGTCCGCCACCCGCTGTTGACTGCGACCGGTGAGCAGGACCAGGTCCTGCGGTTCCATGCGGGCCGCGAGCCCTTCGGCGAGGGCCCGGCCGAGCCCCTGGTTGGCGCCCGTGACGAGGGCGATGCGTGAAGTGGTCATGCCTCCACGCTAGGAATCCGTCATCCATGAGTCCAACGAAAGTTTGGAACAGCTAGCATGCGTAAACATCATGGATTTCACGGATGTGTCACTGACGGCGTTGCGCGTCCTGCGGGCCGTGGCCGAACAGGGAACCTTCACCGCGGCCGCGGCGTCGCTCGGCTACACCCAGTCCGCGGTCTCCCGGCAGATCGCCGCGCTCGAGCGCGCGGCAGGCACCGAACTGCTGGAGCGGCGGCGCGACGGGGCCCGGCTCACGCCCGCCGGCCGCGTCGTCATGCGCCGTGCGACGTTCGTACTCGACGAGATCGCCGCGACCGCCAGGGAACTGTCGGGCCTGCCCGAGCAGACCGGAACGGTCCGTCTGGGCTGGGTGCCCAGTGCCGGTGCCGTGCTGCTGCCCCGAGCCCTTGCCGCACTGCGTGAAAGCGATCCCGGACTCGAGGTCGTCGGCCGCGAAGGCGGCACCCCGGCCCTGGTCCGCGCCCTGCGGGCGGGCAGTCTGGATCTGGCCCTGCTCGCAGCGGCGCCACCGTTCCGCGCGCCGGACACCGAGTCGCCCCCACTCGAGCTGCGGACACTCACCGAGCGCCCGCTGTGTCTCGCGGTGCCCGCCACGCATCCTCTCGCCCGCGGCATCTACGCGGATGTGGCCGATCTGCGTGGACAGCGCTGGATCGCCGGGTCCCCATCAGGAGAGGACCGCCTGATGGGCGTGTGGCCGGGCCTGGACGAGCGCCCCGAGATCGCTTTCACCGCCCGTGACTGGCTGGCCAAACTCCACCTCGTCGCCGCAGGGTGCGGACTGACCACCATCCCCGCCTCGCTCGTCTCCGCGGTACCCCCCGGCGTGCGGATCCTCCCCGTCCGCGGCGGCCCGCAGGAACAGCGACGCCTGCTCCTGGCCCGCCTGCCCGACCCGCCGACCCAGGCCGTGACACGTGTGTCCGCTGTCCTCCGCGCGACGGTGGTCGACGTCCACGCGCCCCATCCCGACGCATGAGTGCGGTGCTGCGCCGGCCCGGACCCGCGCCTGCTCATGACGTCTCGATCAGCTCCAGCAGATTGCCCTCCGGGTCGGCGACGTACGCGTAGCGCATACCTTCACTGGCGCCGGGCGCAGGGCGCGAGACCGCAGCGGCGCCGCAGTCCTGCGTCAGGCGGGCGAACGCGCCGTCGGGATCCGGGACTTGAAGCGCCAGGTGGGTGAAGGTCTGCGCGGCGGTGGCAGCAAACGCATCGGTGTGCGAGAAGGGGCGCGATCCGGACCGCTCGACGAACTCCACCCGCAGGCCCGCCGCATCGCTCAGAACGACGGTGCGGACTCCCGCCTCAGGCATCTCTAGACGCTCTTCCACCTGCGTGAGCCCGAACGCGTCGGCGTACCAGGCTTCCTGCGCGGCAAGGTCCGCGACCGAGAGGCTGATGTGGTGAAAGCGAGCAGCGGACATGACGACTCCCCATGGTTAATGATATTTACCTGGTAAGTGATGTTAACCTATCGGGCATGGCTCCTCCCGCTTCTCGACGCCCTGTCGGCCACCATCACGGCGACCTGCGCAACTCCCTCCTGCGGGCATCATTGGAGCTGGTCGGCGAGCGAGGTCCGCACGGATTCACCCTCGCCGAAGCGAGCCGCCGGGCCGGCGTGAGCGTCGCGGCGCCGTACAAGCACTTCGCCGACCGGGACGCGCTACTGGCGGAACTCGCCGCACAGGGCTACCGGGAGCAGCAAAACCGCTTCGCCGCGGCCATGAACGGCATCGAGGACCCCGCCGAACAACTGGCGGCCTTCGCGGCGGCGTACGTCAGATTCGCCGCCGAGGAACCTGCTCTGTTCGATGTGACCTTCCATGCCGGACTCGACAAGTCCCAGTTCGCCAAACTGGCCACGGCGGGCGACCAGGTGGCCCGCCTCCTCCTGCCGAGGGCCCAGGAGCTTGCCTCAACCCCGGACGCCGCATTTGACCTGCTCCTCAGGATCGCCGCCGCCGCACACGGCCTGGCAGTCTTCCTTCGGCAGGGCTTGTTCGGTGCGGGAAATGCGGTCCTCTCCGACACCGAGGAGAAGGCCGCCCGCACGGCGCGGGCCATCACGCGACAGGACGCCAGCTCGTGATCACCTGAGTGATGAACTCCGGCGCGCAGCCCCAGGCCCGAGAAGGGCCACGTTCGTGAGACTGATCTGCTGGGACACGGAGTAGGACACAACCTGAAGCCGCAGGTCACAGCATCGCTACGAGACACTACCGTTGAGATCCCACATCTCAGAAGCTGTTGTCGTGCCGATCTTGTTTGACGCCGGTTCGAGTGTGGCGAAGACCGATAGCTGGTCTCGCAACGTTCGCAGCCGGTGGTCAGCAGCTTGCGAAGAAGGTTTGCTGGCCCCGATGGCGCACGGCAGGTGGCCCCGAAGGGCATCGGCTGGTCCTGCTATGGGGGCCGGCCACAGCCCGACTGCCAACAAGGCCATGCGGCCACGGTTACCGGTCAGAACGCTCAAGGCCGGCGCGACCACTGATCTGCTCTGTGGCTGGCGTTCGGACGAAACGGCGCGGTACAGGGTTGAGTCCTGACTACGGTCTGGCCGTGCCGGTGGAGTCTTCGGAGGGACAGGTGACGGCCCAGGCCGCCTCGATCATCTGAAAGATTTCGCCCACCGCGGCCTGCGGATCGGCCGCCTCACGAGCCAGCGCATAGGCGTCGATCACGAACCTCGCGATCGCCCGGCAGGCCGTTGGGGTCCCTGACAGGTCGGGATCGGCGGCGATGGCCGTCGCCAACGAATCCGCGTGGCGCAGCCGCATCGACTCTTCGTACTTCCGCAGGGCGGGTGATGCATCGATCATGCGCCAGATCGGGGCGGCGCTGTCCGCTGTGCAGTGTCGCACCAGGGACTGGATCTCGCGGCGCAGCGCGGGGATGAGCGGCTCGTGCGGCGCCCGGTCGGTGACCGCCCGCGTGAGGCGCTGCTCGAAGTCTTCGTCCTGTTCGAAGACCAGGGCCTCTTTCGAGGCGAAGTGGGAGAACAGCGTGGTGACGGCGACGTCGGCCTCGGCGGCCACGTCACGGATGCCCACCGCGTCGTACCCGTGCTCCAGGAAGAGCCGCAGGGCGGCGTCGGCGATCTTCTGGCGGGTCGCGGCCTTCTTGCGCTCACGGCGTCCGGTCGGCACGGTCATACCCTCACACTATCAGGTGCGAATGCATAACAGGTTCAAAACAATAACCGTTAGTGCTATGGTCACGGCATGAAGAAGGTGAGCTTCGCCGAGTTCGGCGGTCCGGACGTACTGCAACTCATAGATGCCGAGGATCCTCATGCGGGCCCCGGCCAGATCCGCATCGCCGTAAGGGCGGCAGGTGTGAACCCCGTCGACTGGAGGCTCCGTGAAGGCCAGGTCCTGGGGGCCCATCCGATCGAGTTGCCCGCCGGAGTCGGGCAGGACGCCGCCGGGGTGGTGGACGAGGTCGGTGAAGGCGTCGAAGGGTTCGAGGTCGGCGACCGCGTGTTCGGCGAAGGCACGAGCACGTATGCCGAGTTCGCCGTACTGTCGGCCTGGGCCCGCATGCCCGAGGGCCTGACGTTCGAAGAGGCGGCCGGCTACCCCTCCGTGGTGGAGACCGCGCTGCGCATCATCCGCGAGGTCGGTGTGCGCTCCGGGCAGACGCTGCTGGTCAGCGGCGCGTCCGGAGGAGTCGGATCAGCGGTGCTGCAGATCGCCCGCGACCGCGGCATCACGGTGATCGGGACCGCTGGGGCGGCCAACCAGGGTTATCTGCGCAGCCTGGGCGCCCTCGCCACGACATACGGCGCAGGGTGGGTCGAGCGGGTGCGGCAGCTCGGCCATGTCGACACAGCCCTCGACCTGGCCGGCTCGGGCGTGATCCGCGAGCTCGTCGAACTGACCGGGGACCCGCAGAAGGTCGTCTCCATCGCCGATCTCGGTGCGCCGGAGCTCGGTGTCCGATTCTCCGGCGTCGCCGGGAGCATGCCAGAAGCGCTCGCCGAAGCCGTCGGCCTCATCTCGCGGGGAAAGCTCCACATCCCGGTCGAGAAGTCGTACACGCTTGCCGAGGCCGCGGCGGCGCACATCGACAGCCAGGCCGGTCACACTCGCGGGCGACGGGTCCTGGTTGTCTGAAAACCAGCTGCGCGTCGTCCTCAAGCAGAAACGCCCTATCGCCCGGCCGGACCACGGTATAGGGCATTAGGAGACGTCAAGATGCTGGAAAACGCGACGGCCGGCCCTTACTGCAGAAGAGCCACACCCTTCCCCGGTTCGCTGCCCAACTGAGGGTGCTGCGTGGGGTGTCGGAGCCCTGGCCTACGCTTCACTCACCGGCCACGGGGCCGGCACAGGCTGCACACACAGCAGTCACACGCCCTTGGGGGGTCGAATCACCGTGCGTATCCGCACACTTTCGGCTGCTGTCGCGACGGCAGCCCTTTTCAGCTCCGCGGTACTGGTGGCCGGACCGGCGGCCGCCGACACCAGCGTGCCCATCAGCGTCGGCACCGTGAACGACACCGTCGTCGACGGCACCCACCAGCACCTCTACATCAGCGGCGACAGCACGATCTCCGTCGTGAGTTACACCGGCAAGGTGCTCAACAAGCTCACCGGCCTGCCCCAGGTGTCCGACCTTCAGCTGAGTCCGGACGGCAGCACCCTGTACGCCGCGGTCACTGGAGCGGACAAGATCGTCGCGTTCGACACCACGACGCTCACGCAGACCGCCGAGTACCCGACCGGCGCCGGGACGGCACCGCGCTGGATCGCCCTCACCGAGGGCCGTATCTGGTTCGGCTACGGCGACCAGTGGGATTCCGGGCTCGGCCGCATCGACCTGACCGCCGACCCGGCCACCGTGACCCTCGACCTCGCCGGCGACCACGACTTCGCTACTACGCCGAGGCTGTTCGCCGACCCGGCGAACCCCGACACCCTGGTCGCCCTGGACCCCGGCATCAGCAGCGGGCCGATCATCGTCTACGACGTGTCATCCGGTACGCCGGTCATCCGCGTCGCCGCGAACGAGGGCGGCTTCTACCGGGACGGCGCGCTCATGCCGGACGGGCAGTCGATCGTCGTGGCCGGGCCGGGCAACCGGGCGGTCACCGAATACCGGCTCTCCGACCTGCAGATGGTGCACGAGTACCCGGTCAAGGACGAGCCGGAGACCGTCAGCGTCGCCCCGGACGGCACGGTCGCGGCGACCGCGCTCGACACCGAGAACACCGGCGACACCTACGTGTTCCCCGGTGGCGCGGACGCCCCGGCCAGCGTCCGCAACCTGTCGGACGCGTGGATGCCGTGGGGCGGGCACTCGACGGCCTGGTCGGCGGATGGCACGAAACTGTTCGTGCTGACCGGGACCTCCGAGTTCAGGGACTTCCAGACCGTCACCGAACCGCGCAAGTACGTCGCCAAGCTCACCGCCGACGCCCCGGCCACCGGCACGCGCGCCAAGGCACTCACCGTCAAGGGCACGCTCACGACCGGTCTGAAGCTGCCGGCCGGCACCCTGCTGGACGTCGTGCGCACCGACCTGCTGTCCCCGTCGGGCACGTCGCTCGGCACCAGGACGCTGGGCGCGAACGGCACGTTCTCCTTCACCGACGCGCCCCCGGCCGGCGGCAAGGTCCGCTACACCGTGACCTACCCCGGGGACGCCGCGCACACCCCGGCATCCGCCTCGGACACCGTCAACGTCACCCGGGTCACGCCCGCCCTGACGCTCACCAACAACAAGAAGGCGTACGACTACGGCAAGAACGTGGTCTTCACCGCCCACCTCGGCACCACGTACAGCAACCGCACGGTGGAGATCTGGGCCGACCCGTACGGCGCAGACAAGCCGAACAAGCTGCTGAGGACCGGCAAGACCGATTCGCACGGCAACCTGTCGGCCACCGTCACCATGTCCCGGGACACCGCCGTGACCGCCGTCTTCAAGGGCGACGCCCGCTACGCCGGGCGGACCGTCAAGTCCACCGCCTACGCACACGTGAAGATCGCCAGTTCACTGTCCAAGTACTACCGCACCGGCACGATCGGTTCGACCCGCTACCGCTACTACCACAAGAACACCGACGCCGTCCTGACCACCACGATGACCTACTACAAGGGTCGCAAGGAGCGCCTGGACCTCCAGGTCTACTCAGGCGGCAAGTGGTACACCACGGACTCGGAGTACTTCTCCCTCGGCACCAGCGGCAAGTCCATCGTCAACCTCGGCCACGCCGGGACGTCCGGCGTACGCGCCCGGGTACGCACCTCTTACATCGACCCCTCCTCAGGCGACAACGTGAACACCACCACATACGGCGCCTGGAACTACTTCTACTTCACCAGCTGACACAACGAACAAGAGACGAGAGCGGCGGGGACAACCCGCCGCTCTCGTCTCCCCCGGGCGGGGGGGGCAGCCGCACCACAGGTCCCGCGGTGGCCACTTCATGTCGAGTGCGTATTCGCAGTGCACCTCAAGCCGACCGGTCAGATCCACACGCCTTCGACGTCACAGATCGACCGAATGTGTCCACTCGTGCCCGGGTCAGCCCAGCCCCGGCAGGCTGCGCAGTTCGGCGATCCGCAAGATCCGCGCGAAGACCAGGAACAGAAGGACCATGGCCATGCCGCCAGCAGCCAGCGAGAGCGCCGGCGTCCACGAGGCCGATGCCAGGCTCTGGTCGCAGGAGCGGGCGATGAACCACCCAGCAGCGCCGGCCGCGGTGGCAGCCGTGGTCAGCTTCGCGTAAGTGCGACTGATGCGTCGGCCATCGAGCAGCCCTTCCGTGTGTCGCCTGAGACGCAAGGCGGTCAGCAGTAGGCCGATCGCGTAGGACAGAGCGTAACCGGCGGCCATACCCGTCACGGCCCACTGCGGAGACAGCAGAAGGTGGCAGGCCGCGGCGAGCGCGATGTTGATGCCGCTGATCCACACTGCCATCCGGAACGGTGTGCGGGTGTCCTCGAAGGCATAGAAGCCGCGCAGCAGGAGGTACTGGCCGGAGAACGGGATCAGTCCCAGACCGAAGGCTTGCAGCATGTGCCCCAGGGGAACAGTGGCGGCTGTGTCGGCGGCGCCGTGGGCGAACAGCAGCTGTGCGATCTGCGGGCCGAAGGCGAGGAAGAAGAAGGCAGCCGGGACGATGACGACGCCGCTGACCCGCAGCGCGCGGGACAGGTCGGCGCGCAGGTCGTCCAGACGGTGTTCGGCCACGGCCCGGCTCATGCGCGGGAGCAGGGCCGTCACGAGGGAGACCGTGACGATCGACTGGGGCAGCATCCAGATCTGCTGGGCGTAGCTGTAGGCGGTGTAGCCGACGCCGTCCTGGGGCAGAGCGGCGTCGGCGGCGGATGCCAGCCGGGTGACCACGGTGCTCGCCACGAGGTTGGCCAGCACGAAGAGCAGCGTCCAACGGGCCGCGTTCACGCTCTTGCGCAGTCCGGTGCCTCGCCAGTCGAAGCGCAGGCGGAACCGGAAACCGGCGGCGCGAGCGTAGGGGATCAGGGCGAGAGCCTGGATGGCCAACGCGAGTGTGGTTCCGACCCCGAGCAGTCTGACTTGGGAGTCGGTGATGTCCGTGACCTGTTCGGGGGCGGTGATGAGACCGAGATAGATGCCGAACATGGCTATCAGGACAAGGTTGTTGAGGACCGGGGTCCACATCATCGCCCCGAACCGATTCCGGGCGTTGAGGACCTGACCGAAGATGCTGAACACTCCGTAGAAGAAGATCTGCGGCAGCAGGAAGCGGGCGAAGACCACAGTCAGTTCGAACGCGTCGTGGGTGGCGGGTGTGTCGTGCTGGTAGACGCTGATGATTCCAGGAGCGGCCCACGTTGCCACTGCGGTCCCGACACCGAGGACACAGAGCACCAGGGTGACCAGACGCTGCTCGAAGGCGGCTCCGCCGTCAGCGTCTTCCGCCCGAGCCCGGACCAGCTGAGGAACCAGGACGGAGTTCAGCGCACCGCCGATCAGCAGGAAGTACAAACTCGTGGGCACTGTGTTGGCCTGGTTGTAGGTAGTGGCCAGCAGCCCGGTACCCAGTGCGGCCGCCTGCAGCATCTGCCGTATGAGCCCGGTGGCACGCGAGACAACCGTGCCCGCCGCCATCAACGCAGACGAACGCAGCAGCCCGCCCCCGCCCTTCGGCTTCTTCGGGGCCGTGTTCCTCCGTCTGTCGGACCGATCTAACCGCTCGGGCGACGTCTCCTCGATCATGCGCACAATCTACGATCAGGCGCTCCCCCGGCCGGACTCGCCTCGGAAATCGAGGCTCAGGACAAGCCACCCAGGACACCATCACGGCCTTTCCCCTCGACTTGATCGGGGCCCCAGCGGGACACCGAGGACTCCACCACCACCGTGGCCGTGGAACCGGTGACCTCCGGTACCCGCACACTCAGCCGGCCCAAGTACCTCCTCCCACCCGACAGGCGGTCGACAAAGACAACACCGCCTGCGCCGCCAAGCCGAGCACGGCAGGCTGCCGCGTCCCGGAGTTCGTCTACGCCGACTCCACCACGGCCGCGGCCGGCAGCCTCGGTGACGTCAAGGACCAGGTCAAGCAGCTGAAGGTATGGCTCACCGACCCCGGTGCGAGCGCGGCCACCTCGACCGTCGTGGCCCAGTACGCCTACGCCTGCTCCGGGTTGCTGCGCGAGGCCTGGGACCCGCGGGTCACCGCCGTCCAGAAGGAGACCTACACCTACGACGCCGCCGGACGCATGGCGACGTACACGTCCGGTGCCGAACTGCCCTGGACGCTCAGCTACAGCAGCGGCAGTGACGTCAACGGCCCGGCCGGAAGGCTGCTGAAGGTCTCCCGGCCCACCCTGACGCCCGGCACCTCCGGCACCACCAACGGCACCGCCACAACTTCGGTCGTCTACGGCGTCCCGATCTCCGACAGCGCCGCGCCCTACCAGATGGACGCCGCCACGGTGGCCGCCTGGGGCCAGAGCGACCTGCCCACCCGGGCCGCCGCGGTCTTCCCGACAGATCAGGTGCCCGCCGCGAACAACGGCACGGCCCTGACCGCGGCCGACTACCGCCGGGCCACGATCACCTACCTCGACGACGGCATGAACACCCTGAACGTCGCCGAACCCGGCGGTCACATCTCGACCAGCGAGTCCCACCGGCACGGCCGTCGACGCGGCGTACTCGGCCCGCTGCTGCCGGTCGGCCTCGGTGATCTCCGGGTGGACGGGAGCCGTTTCAGGGGCTGGCCACAGCTGGATGAGGTGGCGCTCGCCGTGGTCGCCGATGCCGGGTTCCGGGTCATCGGCGTGGCAGTACAGGCGCATGCGCACCCAGTCTCCGCCGTCCGGGGCGGTGGGGAGCTCAAGGGGCGGCTCCTCGTCGGGCCACGCATCCAGGATGTCGCCCGACTCCAGTGTCGCCAGGTGCAGGGCGGGCAGCTCTGGGCGCAGGCTGAGTTCCTCGGCCCGCTCCCACCCGTCGTCGGTCTCCGGGGCGGGCGGGGCGTCGTGGAGCTCGATGGTCATCCGCAGGGGGCCGGTGTCGGTGGTGGTCAGGACGACGGCGTTGGCGTCGGTGGCCGGGCCGCAGCGCCAGCCGAAGGGCATCTCGGCGGGGTAGGTGTAGTCGTCGGTGAAGCCGACGAGGTAGCCGTTCTCGCCGAGTTCGACGGTGAACGAGGACGCACGGACCAGCATGAGGGCCTCCTGGAACGGGCAGGGTGCCTCCTCCTGCGGCGAAGCGGGAGGAGGCACCCTGGCTGGCTCGGCGGGAGTGTAGCGAGGCTCAGGCGATCACGTAGAACGGGTCGTCGTCCATGACGTGCATCTGGCCGCGCCACGCGGTGATACGTCCGTCCTGGGACTTGTTCTCGCTGACCTTCACCCAGGTGATCTCCCGCTACCCGCTGGTTGGCGGGAAGCTGCGTGCCGCCTTCCGTGGTAGAGGCGAACGGATACTCGTCGCAGGGCGCCGTCGGACTTGCCCTGGCTGGTGGTGTGCGCAATGGAGATGGTGAACTTCTCGCTCCAATTCGTGGAGCCGGCCTTGAGGGTCATCTGGTGCTTGACGTCGAAGTCAGCTGTGCCCTCGATGACCGGCTCCCGGTCGACGACCTTGATCACGTCTACGGGTCTGTGCGCGGTAGTCGACGGTCATGTGACCAGCCAACGGGTCTGTCGGCAGCCGTGTCCAAGGCTTGTTTCGCAACCCGTCATGCAGGAGCTGCATGACGGACGTGGCTTATGAGGCCGACTGCAGCCAGTGGTCAGGTGTGGCGGACGAGGAGCTTCTTCGCGGACTCGACAAACTCCGCGACGAGGAGGCTGGTGTCCGCAGCGCGGGTGGCGACGACGACCTGGCAGGGCTCGACCTCGTCGACTGGAACGGCGACGAGGCCGGGGCGGAGGGTGTGACGCAGGTCGCCGGCCGGGACGACGGCGATGGCGTTCCCCTCGGCGATGGCCTCAAGCTTGTCGTCGTAGGTGTCGGCAAGGGTGGGGCCGAGCGGGGCGGGGTTGTTGTCCGGGCGGGGTTCGAGCCGCCAGAAGGCGGTCCAGTCGGCACTCGCGCCGGTGCAGCGAGTGGTTCCGCGGAGATGTCAGCAGTGGTGACCGACTCCTCCCCTGCCAGGCGGTGGGACGCGGGCACGAGCAGGGCCCGAGGCTCGGCGTAGAGGACCGCCAGGTCGAGGCCGTCGGCCGGGATCGGCAGTGGTGTGCGGATGACGAGGGCGTCGACCTGCCGGTCGGGCAGGGCACCGGCGTCCTGCGAGCCGAGGTGGCGGGTGCGGACGTGGGCGTCGGGATGCCGGTGGCGCAGATCGCGTACGGCGGGCGTGACGATCAGATCGTCGGCGTACCCGATGGTGATCGTGCGCGTCGGCGCGGCGGCGCGTGCGGTGAGCACCGCCTGCCGAGCTCCGTGCAGGAGCTGTTGCGCCTGTGGAAGGAACGCCGCGCCGGCGGCGGTGAGCCGGCTGCCCTGGGTGGTGCGCTCCAGCAGGCGTACGCCGAGGGTGTTCTCCAGCCGCTGTATCTGACGGCTCAGGGAGGGCTGGGCGACCCGTAGCTCCTCGGCTGCACGGGCAAAGTTCAGCTGTTCGGCGACGACCGTGAAGTACCGGACAAGTCGCAGGTCCAGGTCGGGAAGCATGCCCATGCCCATAGCCTACGCGTTATGCAATTACTGCATGACGAGGTGCAAAACGGGTCTTGGACGGCCTGCTCCGACCGTTGTTGTCATTCACCTATGACCATTGTCTTCGTCAACGGCGTTCCTGTGACCTCCGCGGTGTGGACGCCGCTGATCAACGAGTTGTCCAAGTCTCAGCAGCAGGAGATGGTCCTGCTTTCGCCTCCGGGGTTCGGTGCGCCGCTTCCCGCGAACTTCGGCGCCACGTTCGTCGACTACCGGGACTGGCTCATCGACGAGCTGTCACGATTCGAGGCGCCCGTCGACATCGTCGGCCACGACTTCGGCGGAGGGTACGCCCTGGAGGTGGCGATGGCCCGTCCCGACCTGCTCCGCAGCTGGGTCAGCGACACCATCGGCGGTTACGAGCCGGACTTCACCTGGCATGAGATCGCGAAGCTCTGGCAGACGCCGGGCGACGGGGAGCGCCACGTCGAGGAGATCTTCTCGGGAGACGTCGAGGAGCGGGCAGCACGCATGGTCGACTGGGGCATTCCCGAGCCGGCGGCCGGCGAGGTGGCACTCGGTCAGGGCCCGCAGAGGCAAGGCCATTCTCGCGCTGTACCGGTCCGTGCCCCAGGCAGTGCTGATCGAGCGCGGCCTAGGTCTGCCCGCGGCGGCCGCAAGGCCGGGTTTGGTTCCCGTCGCCACCGAGGATCACACGGCCGGCAGCGTCGCCCTCCGCCACCGCGCTGCCCAGCGCGCCGGCGCTCGCGCCGTCGACCTCAACGGACTCGGTCACTGGTGGATGCTTCAGGACCCGGCGCAGACAGCCAGCATGCTGTCAGATTTCTGGAACAGCCTGTAGCGGACCACGGCGCTCGCCACCCTCGCGGCGCTGGTTACCGGACAAGCGCTGAGCGGGCTGACCCGCCGGTCGGCAGATCGCGCACCAGGTCGCCGTCATGCGGGCCGGGCGGGTCGTCGAGTCGGGGCCGCCAGGGGAGCTGTTCGCCGGGCCCCGCCACGCGTACACCTGAGAGCTGCCGGCGGCGATCCCCGGCCGTGTCCCCTCCCCCGCCCCGGCGGCGACCACCCGTCAAGGATCAGCATGAGCACTCCTGACATCACCTCTCCGGCCTTCCTCACCCCCGGCGGCCTCGCGGACGCCGACCCCTGTCCGGGCCTGGAGGAGACCCTCCGGCTGTTCGAGTACAGGGAGCGGAACGGGGGGACGAAGAGGCAGCCGCCCGGGGCCCCGGCCACGCCCGCCCCCCGCACGGCTCGGCGCCCGAGCCGTCAGAGGCCGGACGTGGCCTGTTCGTCCTGCAGCGCGGCGAGGGCGGCCGCCAGCTTGCCGCGGCCGGTGATGCCCAGGCGTGGGTAGATGCGGTAGAGGTGCGCTCCGACGGTGCGGTGCGAGATGAACAGGCGCTGGCCGATCTCCCGGTTGCTCAGCCCCCGCGACGCCAGCACGGCTATCTGCATCTCCTGGGCGGACAGCTGATCGCCGGTGTTCGCGTGCCGCCGACCGCTCGACTCGCCGGTGGCACGCAGCTGTTCGCGGGCCATCTCGGCCCAGGGCCGCGCGCCGACCCGGTCGAACTCGGCGCGGGCGAGCCGCAGCGGGTTCCGGGCGTCGACGTTGCGGCGTTGGCGGCGCAGCCACCGGCCGTGGTGCAGACGGAGCCGGGCACGCGACAGCGTCCATGCGGCCGGCAGTGCGGTCAGGGCCGCGGCGTAACGCTCCTCCGCGGTGTCGTCCGGCGCCAGCACCGCGTCGGTGTAGGCGTGCGCCACCACCATCATCTCCGAGGGCAGCCGACCGGCCAGCTCCGGAAGACCGGCCAGTAGGTCCCGGGCCTGCCGTACGGTGCCCGCCGCGACCGCGGCGTCCGCCAGGTCCGGTGCGAGCAGCCAGCGGCTCACCGAGTGGTAGTGCGGATCCGCGGGATCGAAGGCGCGCGACAGCACGTCGTACGCCTCCGTTGCCCGGCCTTCGAAGAGCGCGAGCAAGCCGTCGGTCTGCTGTGCCATCACGGTGACGAACGGCATCTGCAGGAACAGGCCGTGCGTGCGCAGTTCGCCGGTCGTCCGCGTCGCCTGCTCGGTTTCCCCGCGCAGCGCCGCCACCAGGCCGGCCGTAGCCTTCAAGCCCAGCCAGACGATCCACTCCCCGGTCTCCTCGGCCAGGGCCAGTCCTTCGGCGCACTCCTCGCGAGCCCGCTCGAGCCGGCCGAGGTACACCTGCGGCCAGGCGGCGGCCAGTGAACGGGCGAGAAGCCCGAGCCGGCCCTGCGAACGCCATGCCGCGGCCGCCGCCGCGAGGTACTGGACGGCGCGGCTGGCGTCGCCCGTCACCATCGCACCGCTGCCGAGGAAATGCAGGATCCGGCCGTCCTGATGGTCTGCTCCGATACCGCCGAGCCGCGCGATCACGTCGGCCCCGTGCCGGTACGGCTCGGCATACGCCCGCACCGCGAGCACGTGGGGGGCGTTCGGATCGGGACTCCATCGATCGAGTTCCGCTGCGGTCCGGGACCGCACCTGCGCGTCGCCGTCCTGGAAGAAGCACCGCGCGCTGGCTCGCCACAAGAGGTTCTCCGCGACGTCTCGGGCTCCCGCGTCGAAGGCTCCGGCCGCCGCGGTGACCATGTCCTCGATCCGTCGTTCCGGCTCGCCCGGTTCGAAAGCAGAACTGTCCGACACCACCATCAGGCGAGCCCGGTCGACCGGGTCCAGCACGCTCATGTCCATGCGGTCCAGCAGCGCCTGGACACTGATGCTGTGGTTGATCTCGCTGGACAATTCGGCCGCCCGGACCAGGATGCCGGTCCGGCGCTGAGCGTCGAGGACGAGGTCGGCCGCCTGACGCAGCGCCGGAACGGCTGCGGCCGCCCTGCCTGCGGCCTGCGACGCATCGGCGAACCGTTCGAGCCGAGCGGCAAGCTCCTCGTCCGGCCCGATCGTGGCCGCTGCCTCGTGAGCGAGTCGGCGCTCGGGGGTCCCTTCCATCACCGCTGCGAGGGCACGGTGGGTGGCCAGCCGGTCGGCGAGTGTCGCATGGTTGTAGATGGCCGTGCGCATCAGCGGATGGCGGAACTCGGCGGTGAAACCGACCAGGGTGACCAGATCCGCGTCGACCGCCTCCTGCACCGCGTCGACGGAGACCGCAGAGCCGGTGAGGCGGCTCGCCAGATCCAGCAGGAGGTTCAGGGGCGCGGCCGGCTCGGCGGCCAGGACCAGGAGCAACGTACGGCACTCCCGGCTCACGGAATCGGTACGTGCGGAGAAAGCGTCCTCCAGCCGCTGGGTCAGCGGCAGGTCGTCCAGCTGCGCGGTCATGCCCTGGACGGCCTTGGGCAGTTCCACCAGGGCCAGCGGATTGCCCGCCGCACGCTCCAGGATGAGCGCCCGCAACGACGGCGGCAGGTCGGGCGCGCCGGCATCGAGCAGTTCGGCGGCGGCCGGCCGGCTGAGCGGCAGCAACGGAAGGTCCAGGTGTCCGTACGACTCGGAGTACTGGACCCGAGCGCCGGCGATCACCTGTATGGCGAGGTCATGGGTGCGCCGGGCGACGAACTTGAGCACGTCCCGGCTTGAGGAGTCGATCCACTGCAGGTCGTCCACCAGCAGCAGGAGCGGCCGGAGGCTGGCCTCGTCGGCGAGGAGTTCAAGCACGGGCAGTCCGACCCGGTATATCTCGGGCTCGGTGTCGCTGGCGCTGAACGCGGCGCTCAGCGCCGACCGATGCGGATCCGACAGGTCCTTCATGCCACGGGCGACCGGCTGCAGCAGCATCTGCAGTGCGGCGAACGGCAGCCACTGCTCGGGCTCCACCCCGGAGGTGCGGAGCACCTTGAAGCCGCTTTCCGCGGCCTCGGCCCCGACCGTGCGCAGCAGAGCCGACTTGCCGACGCCGGCGGCGCCGTGGACCAGCAGTGCACCACCGTGCCCGGCTGCGGCGTCCGCGAGCAGACCCCGCAGGGTGCGCAGTTCCTCGTCGCGCCCCCTCACACTCGTGCGGATCCCGCCTTCTGCGGGGTTCGCGACAACCGCGTCCCGACACGTGCGCCCGCGGGATGCTCAGGCGCCGGACGTTCGTTCATCGGCACGACAAGCAGGGGGCACAGCACGTGAAGCTTCTCTCCGCCAGGGGGGGTGGTCCGCTCAGCATGCTACTCGTCGGGGGCGACCCTCCTGTCGGTGAGGGTGGACCATCAGTCGCACGACTCTCTGAGGTCGCGCCTCGTCCTACAGCTGGACGGCAAAACCCTCCGGCCCCAGAGAGCTCCTCTCCTCCCCGAGGGGCACGACGTCGAAGGTGGCGGTCAGGAATTCGTCGATCACGATCGCGGACGCGGCTACGACGAACGTCTCCCGGCCCGACCGGAACGACAGGTACACCAACCCATGGCCACGGATTTCGTCGGGCCAGACCTGCACATCACCGAAACCGTCGAGCCGCCGCCTGCCGGAGGCCAGGAGGTCGCGGCCGAACTCCCACTCGATGACCGGATCACTGCCCGCGTTGAACGCCATGGTCACGGAGTACGGCTCCGCGCTGTCATAGCGGAGCTCTGTCATGACCGGCAGCGCCGCCCCCTCTTCGAGGAGAGCCACGACCGTTCGACATGTCACCGGCTCCGGCTCGACACCCCACCTGGCGTGGCTCTCCCAGCCTGCTTTGCGAGCACACCCCGGCTCGTCATCGGTGTCGAAGACCTTGCCGCTCATGATTCGTCCCCTCTCGTCTTCCCGTCCGCCACGAGCCTGGGACGGGCTGAGAGGCGATGCATCAGTCAAGTGACTACGAGGGCACGCGGCTCAGGCCGCATCACGGAACCTCACCCCATCTGTGATTGACTCACATGAAACCGTCTCGAATGCACCTATGGCTGTAATGTGGTTCTCGTGACCACCCGCGCACCTCACGAAGCCGCCCCGCCGACCGCCTCGCGCGCCACCGACCGCCCCGGGGACGCCTCGCCTTTCGCTCTCGCCCTCCTGTTGCGGCGGGCGCACTGGCGGGTGGCCGGGGTGATGACGGAGGCGCTGCGCCCGCTGGGTATCGAATTGCGGCACTTCGCGGTGCTGCTGGTACTGGTCGACCGGGGGCCGACGGTGCAGCGGGACCTGGGTCCGGCGACGGGGTCGGACAAGGCGGGGGTCATGAGGGTCGTGGACGATCTGGAGCGGATGGGACTGGCCGTCCGCAAGGCGGTTCCGGGAGACCGGCGGGTGCGGGCGGTGGAGATCACGCCACGGGGTGTCGAACTGTTCGATGCGGCACATGTGGCGGCGGAGCCGCCGGCCGAGCGCCTGGTGGCCGATCTGGAGCCGGGTGAACGCAAGCAGCTGACAGGACTGCTGACCCGGTTCGCCCACCCCGCCGAGCACGGCAAGGCATGACCACACCCACCCCTCTCCACCCACTGTCACACTCACCCGAGATAGTATTGACCGATACTATATCGAGTGAGACGATTGCGTGGGTGTTCAAGGAGAAGGGATGCGGGCGATCATGAATGTCTACGAGGCCGTCGCGAGTCGGCGAGCCGTGCGGGGCTTCACCGACCAGCAGGTACCGCGGGAGGTGCTGGAGCGCGTGCTGTCCGCCGCGGCCTGGGCACCCTCCGCATCGAACCTCCAGCCGTGGCAGGTCTACGTGCTTACCGGCCGACCGCTGGCCGAGCTCAAGAAGCGCGCCGGCGAACGCATAGCCGCGGGCGACCCCTGGGACGAGCCCGAGTACGAGCAGTACCCCCCAGCCCTCAAGAGCCCTTACCGGGAGCGCCGATCCGCCTTCGGCGAGCAGCGGTACGGCGCGCTCGGCATTGCGCGCGAGGACCTGGAGGCGCGACAGCGGGCCGCTGCCGCGAACTGGGACTGTTTCGGGGCGCCGGCCGCCCTGTTCTGCTACGTCGACCGCGGCATGGGCCGGCCGCAGTGGTCGGACCTGGGCATGTATCTGCAGTCCGTGATGCTGCTGCTCCGCGCAGAAGGGCTGCACAGCTGCGCGCAGATGGCCTGGGCGAAGTACCACAGGACCGTCGCGGACGTCCTGTCGCCGCCGGACGAACTCCTTCTCTTCTGCGGCATGTCGATCGGGCACGAGGACGTCACGGCAGGCCAACCCCGTATCGGCCGGGCGCCGCTCGAGGAGACGGTCACGTTCGTCGGCGGCAGCTGACCCGGCGGCGCCGGCGGTCAGAGCGAGCCGTCGCCCTGCGGTGACGGGCCCCCGTGCGAGCCGGATTCCGGGAGGGTGGGGGGCTGGTTCCAGGACCGCAGCTTGTCGGGATTGAGGACAACCCACACCTGCGCGACACGGTGTTCAGCGATGTCGAGACTGATGACGGCGGCGGCCTGGCAGTCGTAACGGACGACGAGGCCGGTACGCCCGTTGACGGAGCGGGTGGTCAGGGTGGTGCGAGGGTGGCGGGCCAGGAGCGTCAGCAGGCCGTGGGCGACCGGACGGCTGCCGTGCACCGGCCTGCTCAGTGCGCGGACCTTGCCGCCGCCGTCGAAGAACGCCGTGACGTCCGGACACAGCAGCGACTCGAGCAGTTCGGCATCCTCGTCCACGCAGGCCTGGCGGACCGTGCGGGCGAGGAGATCCTGTTCCTCAGGAGGGGTGGAGTGCGAGCGCTGCCTCCGAAGGCTGCGGCGGGCACGGTCGGCGAGCTCGGCGCACTCGGGCGCCGGGCGTCCCACGATGTCGGCCACCGTGCCGGAGGCCATCCCGAAGACGTCGTTGAGCACGAACGCCGCCCGCTCGGCCGGCGACAGGGAGTCCAGCGCGTTCAGCAGAACCCGGCTGACCTCCTCCGCCAGGCCCGCCTGAGCGCCCTCGACGTCTGGTGGTTCCGTCGGGTGCTCCGCCGTCCGGTCAGGCCGACCTGTCACGCCACGGCGGGGGCGGGCGAGCAGGCCCAGGCAGATCCCGCCCGCGGTCTTCGTGAGCCAGTGCCGGGGAGCAGTGATCCGGCCACGCTCCGCGTCGGACAGGCCGTACCAGCGACGGTAGCTCTCACCGACCACGTTCTCCGCCTCGCGGGAGTCGCCCAGCATCCAGTAGGTGACTTCCAGCAGGTGCCGCCGCTCGTCGAGCAGCTCGGCGACCGGCACCGCGTCGGCCTCGTCCATAGGCTTCTCCCCCTCACCGGGCACAGCGCAACAACGACAGGTACGTTCCTCGGCTCACTCCTCTGACCGGGCAAGCGCGCGTCGTGTGACACCGGCCGTCTCCCGCGGCCGCGCATCCCAGGAATGCACCGGGCGGGAGCCCGGCTCGTCACACAAGCCGGGGACAACCGGTCTTCCCTCACGCCGGTGTGACCAGAACGTCGAAAGGGAGGGCCTGGCTGTGCTCGTTGTTCCGAATCCGAAGGTCGTCAGAGGACTGCTGACCCGATACGCGTGCCTGCGGATCGCGTTCGCCGGGAACGAGGGGCGGGAGAGGGCACGCGAACTCGAGGACGTGAGTTACACGCTGTGCATCACGATGGGGGCCCGGACAGTCGACGAGGCCATAGCGGCCGCGGACACGCTGCTGAAGGCTCGGGCCGCCGGGCGGGGAGGTGTCCGGGAGCCGAGCGGCGGGGACGGTCCCCCGACGAGCCCCTCCGACCGCCCAGCGCCCGGTGGCATCCCCTCCGTCGCGCCGTAGAGAACCGTCCTCGCCCCTTTCCGTACGGCCGTGGGCGAACCGGTCCCCGTCCGGGCGTGGTCATGCCTTGTCGTGCTCGGCGGAGTGGGCGAACCGGGTCAGCAGTCCTGTCAGCTGCTCGCGTTCGCCCGGCTCCAGATCGGCCACCCGCCAGTGCGCCCGCCGCAGGGAGCGAAAGGCGAGGTATCCCCGGGGCGGTCGGTGGCACGCGAGGCGGCCGAGGGCTGGGGAGTGTCGGCTGTCACAGCACCACGTACTGCGTGCCGCAAGACGGCATCGATGGACGCCTGCCATTCGGCGGTCTCCTCGGCGTCCCTGCCTGGTAGCGACACCCAGGAACCGCGGTCGTGCCGTTCCTGTGACCTCCTTCGGCACATGGACGACGTGTCCGCCGGCCCCGTGCGGTGATCGGCGTCTCGTGATCAAGGTGGGCGCACAGCCGGCGAACCCTCGAACCGGGCGCGGTGACGACACGACGAACGAGACCCGGGTCACATCAGGCGTCGGTGTCACACCTCGGCGGCCTGCCCGGTCAGTAGTGCGTACCAGCAATTCCGCAAGGAGGATCCATGGACGCGCGTCTCAACTACTACGGCAATCCGCTCGCGGGCAAGGTGCTCAAGCACCTCGTCTCCGCCAGCAAGGCGCTCTCGGACTCGACGCTGCCGGCCACCGTGCAGCATCTGGTGGAGGTCCGCGCCAGCCAGATCAACGGCTGCGGCTTCTGCACCGACATGCACACCAAGGAAGCCACCCACGCCGGGGAGACCTCGGTACGGCTCAACCTGATCGCGGCCTGGCGGGAGGCGACGGTCTTCACCGAGGCCGAGCGCGCGGCGCTGGAGCTGGCCGAGCAGGGCACCCGCGTCGCGGACGCGGCCGGTGGTGTCACCGACGAGGCCTGGGCGAACGCCGCGAAGCACTTCGACGAGGACCAACTCGCGGCGCTGACCAGCCTGATTGCCGTCATCAACGCCTACAACCGCATCAACATCATCACCCAGCAGCCGGCCGGCGGCTACAAGGTAGGCATGTTCGGCTGAGCTCGAAGCCGGGCCGGATGCCGAGGGCCGGGAGGCAGCCGGGCAGGGACGACCCTTGTCCCGTCATCGATGCCTTCGGCGCGGAGCACGACGTTCGGGGCGCCGGCCGACTGCGCTCAAGCAGGTGGTCGGCCAAGCCGGTCTCTTCGGAGCCCGGCACCGCTGCGCCGATGTCGGCGCTGCCGGGACCACAGCCGGCCCAACGGTGGCGGACGGTGGCCGCCCGCCGCGTGAAACTCGCTGTAGATCAAGTCGTTGTGAGCCTGGAACCGCTGACGCCAGCGCGTCCGTTCCGGGCCGGTACACGGAGGTGGCACCATGCACGAAATGCACTCAGAGGCCGGATTCGGACCGAAGATGCTGGCGGACGTCAAGCCGCCCTTCGTTCCCGAGGGCGCTTCGGGAATGACCGTCCTCGTCGAGTGGGCTCCCGGTGACCCCGGGACTCCTCCGCACCGTCACTCGGGGCCGTGTTTCGGCTACGTCCTCGAAGGCGCGGTCCGGTGGGAGCTCGAGGGCGAGCCGGAGCACGTGATCAAGGCCGGTGAGACGTTCTGGGAGCCGGGCGGTGAGGTGATCCACTACCAGAACGGCAACGCCTCCTCGGAGGTGCCGGCCAAGTACATCGTGTTCATGATGTGTGCGCCGAACCAGCCGATGCTCACCCTGGTCGACGACGAGGAGCTGGAGAAGCGGGCCCACCTGCGCGCCCCCCGCCCCACCGACTGAGCTCCCGCCCGCGCACTGGCCGGTTCCCGACGGAGTCACGGGACCTCGGCCGACGACAGCGAACAGCCCCTCCCCTGCGCACCGCCATGGATCTCGCCATGGCGGTGCCGTCGTATGAACGGCGGCCCCGGGCCGGCACACGGCGTCCCCGGACGCCCCGGCCGCGCCCGGTCAGGAAAGCCAGTCGGTGTAGCGAGTGGGCGCGAGGTGCGCGTTCTTGTCGGTGAGGACGTCGCCCTTGACCACGGCGAACATACCGGCGGTGGGGTCGGTGACGACGGTACGGGGGTCGCCCTTGTGGGACAGGGTGATCCGGCCCAGTTCGTCCAGGGGGAAGATCTCGGGGCCGGCGACGTTGCGGATCCCGTTCAGCGGGGCGCCGGCCGCCACCTCCGCCACCGCGTGCGCGACGTCCCTGGAGGCGATGGGCTGAATGGGCGTGGCGGGAAGCCGGACGGTGTCCCCGTCGGCGGTCCAGGACAACACCGCATCCATGAAGTCCATGAACTGCGTGGCCCTGACGATCGAATAGGGGATCGGCCCGTCCGCGAGGACCTTCTCCTGGAGCGCCTTGGCGCGGTAGTAGTCCAGCTCGGGCACCTGGTCCGTGCCGACGATCGAGAGGATGACGAAGTGGCCGACGCCGCCCTTGTCGGCCGCCGCCAGGAGGTTGTCCATCGAGTTCTGGAAGAACGCGAGGGAGGCGTCGTCGAAGGTCGGGGAGTTCGTCAGGTTGATGACGACGTCGGCTCCCCTGACCGCCTCGTCCAGACCCTGACCGCTGAGGATGTCGACCCCTGTGGACTGCGAGTGCGGCACCGCCTCGTGCCCGGCGGCGTTCAACTCCTTGACGACCTGCGACCCGATCAGTCCCGTACCGCCGATGACCGCGAACTTCATGACATGCCCTTCCGCCCGTAGCTTGTCCGGAATATTACGTAAGTCACTATATGTGGGCGTCAGAGGGTTCGGCTCGGACACACGTCAGGGTGCGCAGCAGCCTCCGTCAGCCGCGAGGCGACCCACCGGCGCCCGAATCGACGGCGACTGTCACAACGGCGGGGATCTGTCGGTCAACTGACTGTCCGCATCTGGAAACCCTCCATACGCGAAGGTGCCCCCTATGGCATTCGTCATCACCGGTCCGTCGGGTTCTGCCCGCGGCCGCCCGGAATCCCGCAGCGCACGGCGGCTCGGTACAAACAGGCCGCGGGGTGCACACAGGCCGACGAACGTGAGCCCTGCGGCGTCGGTTTCGGCTCAGCGCCCGGCCGTGCACTGCGACGCCGATGGAGACATGCCGTGAACGAGCCGACCCGGTTGCCCGATCTGTCCACCGACAGGGACTTCGACGGAGAGGCCTTCGCGCCGATCTACACCACCACCGTGACGGTGAACGGGGGAATGACGAGTCACGGGCGGGCCTCGGGAAGGGCTCGCTCGAGCGACGGCGTCCTGGATCTCGACCTGCGCATGCCCGCGGAACTGGGCGGGGACGGTCAGGGGACGAATCCCGAGCAGTTGTTCGCCGCCGGTATCGCCGCCTGTTTCCACGGGGCGCTGAGTCTGGTCGCACGGCAGGCCGCACTCGACCCCGCCGCGATCTGCGTGGAAGCGACCGTGGCTTTTGGACGGGACCCGGAAGACGGCGGCTACCTGTTGCACGTGGACCTCGAGGTCAAGTGGCCGGACATCGACCTGGCCGTCGCCGCCCCGCTCGTGGAGAAGGCCGATTCGCTCTGCCCCTACACGAAGATGGCCCTGCGGGGAACACCGACGAGCATCAGGCTGGCCTCGTAGCCGACGGCGTCGGCTGCTCGCCCGGCCGTATGTCGTTTCGACTGCTGTCGTGTGTCTCGTGCTCACACACGACAGCAGTCGCAAGAGAGTGCCGCCCCACCGGTACCGGCCGCCCGAAAGCCGCGTTCACAGCGCATCCGGGGCCACGGGCGGAACGTCGGAGCCCGATTCCAGCGCGCTCCTGCTCTGCTTGATGATCTCCTGGACGTGCAGCTCGATCTCCTGCGGATTCAGGCCGAGCGCCTTGCCTATGTGCACCGCCCAGATCTCGGCACGGAGATCGGTCTCGAAATCCAGATCGGCCCGGACGTTCTCCCGTGCGGCTTGCCGGTTCTGGCTCACCATGACGAAGGTGGACAGGAAGATGGCCTCAAGGCTCACGATCATGGTGAGCAGCCCGAACGGGTAGGGGTCGAAGACCGCCGCGGCGCCGAACAGCCTGAGGTTGAGGGCGATCCACGCCGTGAACCAGACGGCGTGCACGTAGACGAAGCCCATCGTGCCCGCGAAGGCCGTGATCGCGTCCGCGAACCGGTCCTGCGTCGTGCGCACCCTGGCCAGCACCAGCCGCTCGTGGCGCGCACGGAGGTCGAGGCGGTCAGTGCCGCCGGAAGCGGAGCGCGGCCGGATGGCCCGGCCTTCGGATCGAACGGTCATTCGTACTTACACCCTCATTCCCTCGCCGAGGACGCCACCGCCACAACGCCCTCACGCCCGGAGGACACCTGGGAGTACGACCGGAGGTATGACCGTGCAGACCGCGAGATTGTGACGGCCCACGCCTGATCCGGGCGCTGTCACAGATTCCGGGACGGCCCGGTCCTAGTGGGTGACAATCCCACGGCGATCGGAGTAGGTCGTGACTCTCACCGAACAACGTATTTCCGCCACGGTGCTGGTGATCGGCACCGGAGGTGCCGGGCTGCGCGCGGCGATCGAACTGGCCGAGGCCGGTGTCGACGTCCTTGCGGTCGGCAAGCGCCCCAAGGAGGACGCGCACACGGCGCTTGCCGCCGGAGGAATCAATGCCGCGCTCGGCACCATGGATCCCGAGGACAGCTGGCAGCAGCACGCGGCCGACACGCTCAAGGAGAGCTACCTGCTCGCCGATCCCCGCACCGTGGAGATCGTCACCCAGGGCGCCGCCCGGGGCATCGGCGACCTGGAGCGCTACGGCATGGCCTTCGCCCGGGAGGAGGACGGACGGATCTCCCAGCGCTTCTTCGGCGCTCACACGTTCCGGCGGACCGCCTTCGCCGGCGACTACACCGGTCTGGAGATCCAGCGCACGCTCATCCGGCGCGCGGACCAGCTGAACATTCCGGTGCTCGACGGTGTCTACATCACCCGGCTGCTGGTCCACGACGGCGCCGTCTTCGGTGCCTACGGCTTCGATCTCACCCATGGCACGCGGTACCTGATCCACGCCGACGCCGTCATCCTCGCCGCGGGTGGTCACACTCGCATCTGGCGGCGGACGTCCTCCCGGCGCGACGAGAACACGGGCGACTCGTTCCGCCTGGCCGTGGAGGCCGGCGCCCGGCTTCGCGACCCCGAGCTGGTGCAGTTCCATCCTTCCGGGATCATCGAGCCCGAGAACGCGGCCGGCACCCTCGTCAGCGAGGCCGCGCGCGGTGAGGGCGGCATCCTGCGCAACGCGCTCGGCGAGCGGTTCATGAACCGCTACGACCCCGCCCGCATGGAGCTGTCGACCCGCGACCGCGTGGCCCTGGCCTCCTACACGGAGATCAAGGAGGGGCGGGGCACGCCCAAGGGCGGAGTGTGGCTCGACGTCTCCCATCTGCCACGGCAGACGATCATGACGCGTCTCCCCCGCGTCTACCAGACCCTGCTCGATCTGCAGATGCTGGACATCACCCGCGATCCGATCGAGATCGCGCCCACCGCGCACTACTCGATGGGCGGGGTGTGGGTACGCCCCGAGGACCACAGCACCGACGTGCGCGGCCTGTACGCCATCGGTGAGGCGTCGAGCGGCCTGCACGGTGCCAACCGCCTCGGTGGGAACAGTCTCATCGAGCTGCTGGTCTTCGGCCGTATCACGGGCCAGGCGGCCGCCGCCTACTCGCGGTCCCTGACCGCCCAGCCGCGGTCGGCGTCGGCTGTCGCAGAGGCCCGCGCCGAGATCGACGAGCTGCTGGTGGCCGACGGACCGGAGAACGTACGCGCCCTGCAGCGCGCCATCCGCAACACCATGACCGAGCACGCCGGAGTCGTACGCGACGAAGAAGGCCTGCGCGCCGGGCTCGCGGAGCTCGCGGCGATCGAGAAGCGCATGGAGGACGTCGGCGTCCACCCGGACATCGCCGGCTTCCAGGACCTCGCGCACGCCTTTGATCTCAAGTCCGCGGCGCTGGCGGCCCGGGCCACCCTCGAAGCGGCACTTGAGCGCCGGGAGACCCGCGGCTGCCACAACCGCAGCGACTACCCCCACCTCGATCCCGCGCAGCAGGTGAACCTCGTGTGGTCGCCCACGACCGGTATCACCCGGGAAAGCATTCCTGCCATCCCCGACGAGATTTCCTCCCTGATGGCGGAGGTCTCGACCGACGGAAAGCTCGCCGAATAACGCCGGGATCCGTTCCGGGCATTTTCTCGATTCTTGCAATGAACACCCACGAAGAACACCTACGAAAGGACACCGCCATGAAGGTCGTAGTGATCGGTGGAACCGGGCTCATCGGCTCGAAGCTGGTGGGCAAGCTCGCCGAGTACGGGCACGAGGCGGTCGCGGCCTCGCCCAACACCGGCGTCAACACCGTGACCGGTGAAGGGCTGCAAGAGGCACTGCGGGGCGCGTCGGTCGTGGTCGATGTGTCGAACTCCCCCTCGTGGGTCGACGAAGACGTCATGAACTTCTTCCGCACCTCGACCGCCAACCTGCTGCGTGCCGAGGCGGACGCCGGTGTGACGCACCACGTCGCGTTGTCCGTGGTCGGTACCGACCGCCTTCAGGAGAGCGGCTACTTCCGTGCCAAGCAGGCGCAGGAAGAGCTGATCAAGGCCTCCGGCATCCCGTACTCCATCGTCCACGCCACGCAGTTCTTCGAGTTCGTGAGCGGGATCGCGGACATCTCGACGGAGGGCGACACCGTGCGCCTGGCCCCCGTCAAGTTCCAGCCCGTCCACTCCGACGACGTGGCAGCGGCCGTCGGCCGCACCGCGGTCGGCGCCCCGGTCAACGGCGTGGTGGAGGTCGCCGGCCCGGACGTCTTCCAGCTCGACGAACTCATCCGTCAGCTACTCGCCGCCAAGGACGACACGCGCACGGTCGTCACCGACCCGAGCGCCCCATACTCCGGTGCCGAACTGGAGGAGACCACGCTCGTGCCGGGTCCTGACGCACACATCGCCGAGACCCGGTTCACCGACTGGCTCGGGCAGCAGCGATAAGTCCTGCGAGCGGCCCCTGGCGGCGGTCAGGGGCAGGCCGGACCGGCGGCATGGACATCACGAACGCCGCCCTCGGCAACAGCAGTGTCAAGGCGCTCGTGTACATCGACGCCTTCGTCCCCGCGAAGGGACAGTCCGCAGGGGAGATCGCCGCTTCCGAGCCCGGTTCGGGAGTGATCGTGCAGGATCCGACGACGGTGTTCGACCTCGTCCCCTTCCCGGGCGCATCGGACGGGGACGCCGACCTCCCGGCGCCGTGGCCAGGCTCATCACCACGGTGGCCCGCACCAGCTGATCCGTACACGGCCCTCGCGATCGAGGCTTGCGGGACGGAACTCCCGGGACTCGCCGAAGGTAAGAAGCACCGCCCTCGATGACACCGTCGAGGGCGGCTGCCCGATGTTCCGGAGACCGCTCAGCGCTCACCGGCCGGCCCCGGCCACAGCGCCCGCACCGCGTCGGGCACCTCGGCCACCACCGCCGGATCGAGCAGAGCCACTTGCAGAATGTAGCCGGGCAGGACGGAGAGCATCGTCGAAGCGATCCCCTCTGCGGTCGCGTTCGCCGGCAGACCGCCCCGCTCCTGGTGGTCGCGGACCAGAGTGACGAGATTGGCGCGCATGCCGCCCATGAGGTCGTCGAGCTTGCGCGCCAGCGAGCGGTTGCGCATGGCCTCTCCCCAGACCAGAACCGCGAGGCCGGCCACGCCCTCCTCGGCGGACTTGACCCGAATCACGTCGAGCAGTTCCGCCATGACCGCCCCCATGGACCGGCCCCGCCGGTTCGCCGCGACGGCGACCGTGATGTCCAGGACATCGCGCATGTTCTCCTCGGCGATCGCGAGGATCATCTCGTCCTTGCTGGTGAAGTGCCGATACACCGCGCCCGCGGACAGCCCCGACTCCGCGAACAGGTCCTGCATGGACGTGGAGTGGAACCCGTCACGCAGGAAGCAACGGCGCGCTGCGTCCAGGATCTGCTTGCGGCGGGCGTCCATGTGCTGCTGAGTGACCTTGGGCATAGGGCAAGGCTACCAAAGAAAACGAACGTTCGTGTTGACGCTTGGGGACCTCACGGGCCAGACTGAACGCTCAAGAAAAACGATCATTCCTTTTTATGAGAGGGCGGGCCGTGAGGAACCCCTTGTCAGGACACCAGACGTGGCGGGAAGTAGCCATTGCCGCCGTGGTGCTGCCCATAGTGATCACTCTGGCGGTGATGACGTTCGCCTGGCCGGCGGGGCGGATCTCGCCACGCGACGTCCCGGTGGGGATCGTGGGCACGGGGCCGGCCAGTCAGCACGCGGTGGAGAAACTGACTCAGCAGAAGCCCGGCGCCTTCGACTTCCGCCTCTACCCCGACCAGCACGCGGCGCGGTCGGCGATCAGGAACCGGGACGTCTACGGAGCCTTCGCCGTCTCCGGCCACGGCATCACCGTGCTGAAGGCCACCGCCGCGAGCCCCTCCGTGGCTCAGCTACTGACCGATGTCGGACAGCAGCTGGCGGACAGGGCCAGCGCGCAGGCGACCGCCCGGCAGAAGGCTGCCGAACAGAAAGCCGCCGAGCAGAAAGCTGCCGACCAGAAGGCCGGCGGCGCGCACTCGCCGGCGAAGGCCCACCAGCAGGCAGCCGCCCAGCAGGGAGCCGCCGGCGCTGCTTCCCCGGTGAAGATCCTCGCGAAGTCGGTCGACGTGGTGCCCGTCGCCGCGGACGACCCTCGGGGTGTGGTGTTCAGCTCATCGGTCTTCCCGCTCACGATCTGCGGCATCATGATCGGGGCGTTCGTCACGATGGCCCGCGGCCTGGCACGCCCGCGGCACCGGGTGCTGACGCTTCTCGTGGCATGCGCCGTCGCGGCCCTCGGCGTCTATGCGGTGGCCCAGGGTTTCCTCGGGGCGCTGCCCCACAACCACGTGGCCACGTGGGCGATCCTGACCCTCGACCTGCTCTCCGTCAGCGCCACCGCCGCCGGTGCGATCCGGCTCCTGGGGCCGGCAGGCCTCGGGCTCAGCGCCGCGCTCATGGTTTTCGTCGGAAACGCCTTCTCCGGCGCCACCTCCGCTCCGGAGATGCTCCCCAAGGGCGTGGACCACGTCGGCCAGTGGCTGCCCCCGGGCGCCGGTGCCGGCCTGCTGCGCGACATCACGTACTTCGACGGCAACGCCGATGCCGGTCACCTCGCCGTCCTCGTCCTGTGGACCGTCTGCGGGCTCACGGCGGTCATGTGCGGCCACTGGGTCATCAGGGAAGGCCGCGGCACGAAGAGCGGGGCGCCGGCTTCCGGAGAGTCGCTCCCGGCACTGCCCGGGTCAGGCACCGCCCTGACGGTGCGGCGCCACGCGCACGCGCACGCCCGTCGCCCTGACGGGGAGGACTGATACCGAGCGCTTCATGTGCGCGATCACGACGTGGCCGCCGCGGACTTCGGACCGATACCGAAGACCGATGAGGCGCCGACGCACGCGGACTCCCGCCACAACCACGGCCACGGCTACGGCCGCACCACGACCACCGAATACAGCGCGAGTTGGCGCATCGCGACGGCTCGCGCCGTACCGGAACGGACACGCACCATGCCCACCCCACAAGACCCTCACCCGGCAGACCGAACCGAGCATCCTCGGTCCTCCGGCACCTCTCCGGCCATCGCCCGGGCCTTCGACCTGCTCAGCAACGACTGGAACGGCCTGATCCTCATGGCTTTGGCCAAAGGGCCGGCCGATCGGGCGCAGATTCGCGAGCGCGTACCCGGCATCAGCAGCCGCATGCTCACCCAGCGGCTCCAGGAGCTGACCGCGATCGACCTGGTCACCCGGGAGGTCCGGCCCGGGCTGCCATCGAGGCCCCGTTACGCACTCTCTCCGCATGGCAAGGCGTTTCTCGTACCCCTGGCCGTTCTGTTCCTGTGGGCGGAAGATCACCTTCCTGCGAGCAGCGCACCGGTCGGCCGACCGGCCACGACTGACCTCTGACAGCGTCCCGTCCGGACGCGACCGCTGCGGAAGGCGGGAGTCGGCGGGGCTACGCTCCGTGGCAATTCGCGCATATTGTTACGTTTCATAGCCTTCCGACTGGCAAGGGCGGCATGTAAAGCAGACGAGGGAGCCTGGTGATCTTGGACGTCTATGAGGCGGTGACGAGCCGACGAGCCGTACGTGGATTCATCGACCGGCCCGTCCCGAGGGAGGTGCTCGAGCGGGTGCTCTCCGCCGCCGCCTGGGCGCCCTCCGGGTCGAACCTCCAGCCCTGGCATGTCTACGTGCTGACCGGCCGGCCGCTGGACGAACTCAAGGAACTCGCCGGCGGGCGTGTGACCGCGCGCGATCCCTGGGACGAGCGCGAATACGAGATGTACCCGCAGACACTGAGATCCCCCTACCGCGAGCGCCGGTCCGCCTTCGGTGCGGAGCGCTACAGCTCACTGGGCATCGGGCGAGAGGACTGGGAGGCGCGCCAGAGGGCCGCTTCCGCGAACTGGGAGTGTTTCGGCGCCCCGGCCGCCCTGTTCTGCTACATCGACCGCGGTCTGGGCCGGCCCCAGTGGTCCGACCTGGGCATGTACCTGCAGACGGTGATGCTGCTGCTCCGCGCCGAAGGCCTGCACAGCTGCCCGCAGATGGCGTGGTCGGTCTATCGCAAGACCGTCGCGGAGGTCCTCTCGCCCCCCGACGACCTCATCCTCTTCTGCGGTATGTCGATCGGATACGAGGACACCACCGTGCCCTACACCCGTACCGGCCGGGCACCGCTCGAACAGACGGTCACCTTCGTCGACGAATAGGTTCCGCGCGAGAAGGTGACCCTGGGGCGTGGCGGTGTCAGGCAGCGATGCCGCGGCTGTCCATGGCGTCCTCGACGATGTGCAGCCCCTCCAGGCCCGGCAGCTTCGCGATGTGCGCGTCGATGCCGCGGATGAGTTTGCGGCCCTCGGAGCCGCCGAAGAGGTGGGTCATGACGTGCGTGACCTCGGCCTCGGGCATGACGCCCGAGCCGACCGGGCCCCAGGCCTTCTCCAGCGCCAGGCGGGCGACCACACGGGCCTTCCTGCTCGCGGCGAGCCGGTCGCGCGCCTGCGACGCGTAGAACGCGACGTGCTTCGTCTCCTGCTGTGCGATCCGTCTGAGCAGCGGTACCAGCACGGGGTGGCTCTCCAGCGCGGCGAGCCGGTGGTAGGCGGCGGTCGCCGACCACTCGTTCGCCGCTCCCCATGCCATGTGGACGGCAACGAAGTCGTTCCCGACGAGCCGGCCGATCACCGTCTGCTTCACGGTCCCCAGTCGGTCCCGCCAGCCGAGCTTCAGCCGGGTCGCCTTGAGCTCGTCGAAGTCGACTTTGACGTTGTGACGCTCCAGCACGGCGGCGAGCGCTTCGCCGTGCCAGAACTCCTCGCGGTTCCACATCGTCATGAAGGCGCCCACCGCGGGCTCGTCGTGAGACGGGGTCGTCAGCAGATCACGCAGGTAACACACCGTGTGGTACTCGATGTCGCACATGTAGCGCACGGTGCGCAGCGTCTCCTCGGGCAGCGGGTTGCGCTCGAACTCGTCGAAGTCGAGGTCGGCCCACTGCACGCCGGTGGAGTTCTTCGTGTACTTGTCGATGTCGAAGGCCATCAGTAGCTCATCCCTTCGGTGCGCGCCGGATGCGCCGCCCGGGCCGCGACGACCTCGCGGCGTACCCCCGAACCGCCGCTCTTCCAGCGGTGGATGTCCCAGTTCCTCTTGTGCGACGCGCGCGCCAGTCCGGCGTCGGGGTTGATCGCAGAGGGCTTGCCCAGCAGCGACAGCCACGGCAGGTCGGCGTGGCTGTCGCCGTAGCCGTAGGAGGCGGCGAGGTCGTAGCCGCCCTCCTCGGCGTACCGCTGAAGCCACGCGGCCCGCGCCTCGTCCACCAGCGGCGGCTTCGCCAGGTAGCCGGTGAGCACCCCGTCCCGCACGTGCATGGAGCTCCCGACGACCTCGTCGAACAGGTGGGCGAGCGGAGCGGCGAGAAGCGCGACCGAGCCGGTGACCAGGACGGTACGGTGACCTGCCGCGCGGTGCTCACGGATACGCGTCAGAGCGTCCGCGCTCGTGTGCCGCAGCATCGTGTCGGCGTAGCCGCGCCGCACCACCTCCTCCAGGCGGGCGACGGGCATGCCGCGGTAGCGGCGCAGGAAGGCGCGGATGAACTCGCCGCGGTCACGCCGCTCGGCGCGGAGATAGCCGGGCAGCGAGACGAGCAGGTCCGCCACCTCCTTCGGCCAGGCCGCCTTGCGGAAGCCCGCGGTACGCACCCAGAGGTACTGCTCGACGATGTTGGAGTCGACGACGGTCCGTTCGAGGTCGAAGACGGCGACCACGTCGGTGCGCCGTGGCAGTCCGCGTCGCGGACGGGCGTCCGTGGGCCGGACGACGGCTGCCTTGCGACGGCGGTGGGCCGCCGTCAGTTCGCCGAGGGCGGGGAGGTGCACCTTCTGCAGGTACTCCTCCCAGTCGATCCGCTCCACATCGAAGCCGCGGTCCTCGCGCACCTCGGCCGGAAGGGCGTTGTTCAGCGCGCGGGTGTTGCGGTCGTCGAAGACGATCTCGGTCTGCGCATACGCGCGGTAGAGATCGATGAAGTTGCCGAGGGTGGCGATGCCGGCGCGCAACCTGGCGTTCCCGGTCGCGAGAGCGCGCTTGCGCTCGTCATTCGGCATCAGCCGCAGAGCGGTGTCCCACAGGTCGGCCTTCGCCCTCGCCAGCCGGAGGTTCCGGTTGAACCTGCGCTCGCCCGAGAACTTCCACGCCGGCACTTCGACGAATCCGCCGTCCTTCGCAACCGGGTGCTGCGTGTAGTAGTCGCGTACGTTCTCGTACATGCGGTGGAAGGGCAGCGGATTCGACGCACCCGAGGCGATGTGGAAGTACCCCGGCTCGTCGACGGGGGCCGGGTTGGCAGCCACGGCCAGGATGGCGTTGACGACGAAGTCGACGGGGATGACATCGAGGATCGAGTCGGGCAGCCCGGGGAAGTCGGGCAGTTGGCCGCGACCGTAGGCGAAGATCAGCGGATCGGCCACCTTGAAGCCGTCGATCCAGCCGGGGAAAGGGTGCCGGAGCGCGCTCTCGATGATCGCGGGCCGGACCAGCGAGAGCCGGTGTCCGGCCTCCCCCCAGAGGTCTTCCGCGGCGCGTTCGGCGAGTGCCTTCGTCAAGGTGTACACGTCGGTCCACCCGAGGCTCTGCGCACGCCGCCGGCCGGTGGCGACGAGCTGGGAACGCACCCACGCGCGGCGCGCGTTCTCGCTCGCGCGGGCCGCCGCGATCGGGCCCTCCTTCCCGTGGTCGCCGCGGGCGCGGGACATGAACCGCTCCAGCATCGCCGGTTCCCGCGAGGCGAGTTCGGTCTGCTCGTGGGTCCGGGTGGCCAAGGTCAACTCGGTGTGCCAGAGGACGTCGTGTTCGAGCCTGGCTTCGGGCACCACACCACGGCGGAGCCCTCCGACGTAACAGGTCGACACGTGGACGACGTGCGGGTCGGAGCCGGAGGCGAGCAGTGCCTCGTACAGGCCTACTGCGCCGTTGACGTTCGTGTCGAACGCCTCGTGGATGGGCGGGTCGAACGAGACGGTCGACGCCGAGTGGATGACGACGTCGAGGTCGGAGGGCAGCTCGGGGATGCTGCTCATGCTGCCGTCGAGCACGGTGATCCGCTCCCGGACGATGCGCTCGGCCTCTTCGGCGCCCACGGCGTCCCGCCAGCGCCGGAAGACGGGTTTGCGCAGCAGCTGCCGGAGCCGGTCCTGCCCGCTCTGGCTGCCCTTGCGGCGCACGAGGAGCGAGACATGGGTGGCGGGGTGGTCGCTGAGCAGCCGCTCGAGCACGGCCTGTCCGACGAACCCGGTGGCGCCGGTCAACAGGACGTGCGCGTCGCCGAGTCCGGTGTTCGCGTGCTGCGGTGTCATGGAAGGAGCCTCGATTCCACGGTGGATGCGACACCGGCACGGATGCCGGGGAGCGCGGCGACCATCCCGCGGATACGACGGGCCTCGGCCCGTCCGCGCTGGTCGCCGAAGACATGACGTTCGAAGAAGGTGCGCTCGTGCCTGGAGCGGTCGACCGAGCCGAGCGGCCAGGCTGCGTGCCGGAGGGCGCGGCAGGTGAGGCGCTGGGCGCGGGCCGAGCCCCGGAGCCGGCGCTCCGCCTCCTCGGCGAGGAAGCGGATGTGACGGTGCTTGGTCTCCATCACGGGGTTGATGATCGACGCCATCGCGGAGGACTCGTCGGCCAGCCGCCGGTAGGCCGCCTGCGTGATCCACTCGTCCACGAGGCCCGTCGTCACGTGCACGGCGACGATCTGCGCACCGGTGAGGGCCGCCCGGAGGGAGCGGCGGACCGGGCCGCGGCGTCCACGGCGCTCCGCGGGGACCCACCGTGCCGGACCGGCGCTCGGCGGCAGGTCGCGGGCGGCGGGAGAAGCGTCCAGGACGGCGTCGAGGGCGTCGGCCGTCCAGAACCTCTCGAACATCCACGTGGTGAGGAACGCGGTGACCCGGGCGTCCTTGTGTGTCGCCGTGACGAGCAGGTCGCGCATGCGGTGCAGCGTCGTACGTTCCATGTCGCGCAGCGCGCGTACGAGTCGGACGGACTCGGCGTCGAGCGGCTCGTCGGCGAGCGGCCCGAGGTCGAGGGTTGCGCGCCGGCTGCCATGTGCCGTGCGGGCGAACTCCCGCACGTCGAAGGCCGCTGTCTCGGGCGGCAGGGTCGTCTCGTTGTTCGGGGTCATGCACGGGCTTTCTGAGCGGGAGCGGGGGAACTCTGCGGCAGTCCTGAAGCCTGCGGGGAGCCGTCGGGGGCCGACAGGTGAGACCGCGCCACCGGCACATGTGTGACACCACTCGCCTCCGACAGGTGCGGAAGCCCGTGTCACAAGGCGGAAGCGTGCCCGGTCTAACGCGATGACCCCGCAAACGAAAGGTGTGTCAGGCGCGTGGACAGCGATCTGCGGTGTACGAGGCAAGTCACCTGGTTCGGCTCGTCGGAGCCGGCCGTGGGCCGAGTGGGGCCCTCTGATGTCGATCAGAGGGCAGGGGAGAGCGTGCTGAGCCGTACGCGGGTCGCGCTTGTGACCGGTGCCACGTCCGGGATCGGGGCGGTGTTCGCGCGCGCCCTGGCGGACCGCGGATGGGACCTGATCCTGGTGGCGCGCGACAGGGAGCGGCTCGGCCGGGTGGCCGCCCAGCTCGAGTCCCGGGGCAGTGCCGTCGAGGTGCTGCCCGCCGACCTGGCCGAGCGCGCCGACGTCGCACGTGTCGCCGCCCGGCTGGAGGACCCGGCCCGTCCGGTGGACATGCTCGTGAACAACGCCGGTTTCGGCGTCCGCGCACCGATGACCTCGACCGACACCGCGCCGCACGACCGGGCGATCGAGGTCATGGGGCGTACGGCGCTGGTGCTCGCCGGCGCCGCCGGCCGGGCCATGCGCGACCGCGGCCACGGTGCGGTGGTCAATGTGTCGAGCACGGCCGGGTTCGTCACGATGGGAAGCTATTCGGCCGTCAAGGCCTTCGTGACCTCGCTCTCCGAAGGACTGGCGAACGAGCTCCACGGAACGGGCGTCACCGTGACGGCCCTCTGTCCGGGCTGGGTCCGCACCGAATTCCACACGCGGGCCGGAATCCGGTCGTCGAGCATTCCGGACTTCCTCTGGCTGGACGCCCGGCGAGTCGTCGAGACGACGCTGCGCGACGTGCGCCGCGGACGGGTGATCTCCGTGCCGAGCCTCCGGTACCGGCTGCTGGTGTGGTTCACACGGCATCTTCCCCGCCGCGCCGTGCGGTGGATCTCGCGACGGATCTCGTCCGGCCGCAAGGACAGTCTCACTCACTGAAGGAATCAGTGCGGGCGAACCCGCACGGGAAGGAAGCGGATGCCTGCGGCGATACGCGGCCGTTTCACCTCACGCTCACACGCTGCGGCGCGTTTCATCGCACAGCGAGGGCTGCTCAAGCCCCTCGTCTGGAGCCTGACCAGCGTCACGGTACTCGGGCGCGAGCGGTTGGCGGAGGTCGAGGACGCGTATGTCCTCGTCGCCAATCACACCTCTCACCTCGACACGCCGCTCATCATGGGCGCGCTGCCGCGCCGGCTGGCGCGCTACCTCGCGGTGGGAGCCGCCGCGGACTACTTCTTCGACGTGTGGCGGCGGCGCGGCCTCACGGCCCTCTTCTTCAACGCCTTCCCGGTCGACCGTACCGGAACGAACACACGCGCGGTGAGCGCCAAGGCCCTGCTGAACCGGGGCGTGCCACTCCTGATCTTTCCCGAGGGGACCCGATCACGCGACGGCTCACTCGGAGCGTTCAAGCCCGGGGCGGCGGCGCTCGCCTCGTCGGCCGGGGTGCCGGTGCTCCCCGTCGCCGTCATCGGCGCGCACGCGGCGCATCCTCGCGGATCGAACTGGCCGAAGCCGGGCCGGCTGCCGGTCGGCGTCGTCTTCGGCGAACCGCTCACCGCCCTTCCCGGGGAGTCGAGGACCGAGTTCACCGAACGTGTCCGCTCGGCGATCCTCACCCTCACCGAGGAGAACGCCGACCGCGTGCTCGGCGTACGGACGACCTCACGCCTCATACCCGAAGGAGACCGCTCGTGACCGAACCCGCCCGCCGCACCGACGCGACGCCCACCGCTGATGTGAGACACATGAAGTGGTGGGGCTGGGGCGTGGAAGGTGTCGGCTTCCGGCACGAGGACAAACCTGGTTTCGCGCCATTCGTGCACAGGGCCATCGGCCTCGACCTGCGCGCGGGCGAGCGTGACGTGGAACGACCCGACGTCGCTCGGTTGCAGGTGCCGGCCTCGACGGCGCCGGAGGGGTTCGTCGCGCTGCTGACCGCCATCGTCGGAGCCGGGAACGTCCTCGTGGACGACCTGTCCCGGGTCGTCCACACCTACGGCAAGAGCCTGCGTGACCTGGTCCGCATCCGGGCCGGCGAGATCGCGCGCAGTCCCGATGTGATCGTCTACCCGGCCGACGAGGCGGAGGTGCGGAGCATCGTCGACGCGGCCGTCGAGGCGGACGCCGTGATCATCCCCTTCGGGGGCGGCAGCAACATCGCGGGCAGCCTGGAGCCGCACGCGGACGAAACCCGGGTGGTCGTCTCGCTCGACCTCGGCCGCCTCGACCGGGTGCTGGAGATCGACCCCGACTCCGGCCTGGCACGGGTCCAGGCCGGGGCACTGGGACCTGATCTGGAGGCACAACTCAACCGGGACGGCTGGACGATGGGGCACTTCCCCGACTCGTTCACCCACTCGACGCTGGGCGGGTGGGTCGCCACCCGCTCCTCCGGCATGCAGTCGGACAAGTACGGCGACATAGCGGACATCGTCAAGGGGCTGCGTGTCGTGCGGACCGGCGGGGTCCTCGTGGTCCGTGCCGTGCCGAGCGCGTCGACCGGGCCGAGCGTGCGGGAGATGGTGGTGGGCTCCGAGGGACGGCTCGGCGTCATCACCGAGGTCACGGTGCAGGTGCACCGCCTTCCCGCGAAGCGGGCGATCCACGCCTACTTCTTCGAGAGCCTCGACCACGGCCTCGCGGCGATGCAGGAGATCGCGGAGAGCGATGTCTCGCCCTCGGTCACCCGTGTCTCGGACGCGCACGAGACGGCCTTCTCCCTGGCGACGAGCAAGGAGGCGAGGGGCATCCGCAGAACGGCACAGGCCGGCCTCATGGCCTACCTGAAAAGGCGTGGCTGGAACCTCGACGAGACGTGTCTCTCCTTCATCGGCTTCGAGGGCGAGAAGGCGCACGTGAGGCGGCAGAAGTCGGTTGTCGACCGGATCGTGCGCAGGCATCACGGCATCGGCGTCGGCACGGGACCGGGTGCGCTCTACGACCAGAAGAAGTTCGACACGCCGTACATCCGCGACTTCCTGCTCGACCGCGGCGCCGCCGGCGACGTGAGCGAGACCGCGGGCCCGTGGTCGAAGCTCCGCGGCATCCACGCTGCGGTCTACGAGGCGGCGGACCTCGCCTACGAGAGCATCGGCCGTGCCGGCTGGACCATGTCGCACCTGTCGCACTCCTACCACTCCGGAGCCTGCCTCTATTTCACCTTCGCCTTCGTCTTCGGGGACGACCCCCTGGGCGAGTACGACACCGTCAAGCGCGCGATCCAGCAGGCGTTCGTCGACGCCGGCGGCACGATCTCGCACCACCACGGGGTGGGCCTGGAGCACGCGCCCTGGTTGGAGGAGGACATCTCGCCCCAGGGTGTCGCGATCATGTCGGGGCTCTTCGGCGCCGCCGACCCGGGCGGCAACTTCAACCCCCGCAAGATCGTGGTCTGAGCGGGTGCGCACCGCCTTGTCACACGCCGGCCAGGTACCCCGTCTCAGATGACAACCCCTGGAGGTCTTCTCTGCCATGACTACTGCACAACGCGACCACGCCACGCACTGGCGTGAACGGGGAGCTTGCGTGCGCCTGGACCCCGAGCTGTTCTTCCCCATAGGCGACGGCGGTCTGACGCACGTTCAGATCGCCCAGGCCAAGGCCGTCTGCCGTCGGTGCCCGGTCATGGATGAGTGTCTCGGCTGGGCCATGCGGGTCGAGCAGGTGGAAGGCATCTGGGGTGGGACGACGGAAGGCGAGCGCCGTCTGATCAGGCGGCGCGACAGCGCCGATCGCCATCTCGGGGCCACGCCTGTCACATCCACGTCTCCTGCCCGGTCATACGGGTGGAAGCAGTCATGAGCCTGCCGCCCGGGGAGCGCAGATCAGGCGCCCTGCTGACTCGGTTCTGCCCACGATCAGCGACCGACCTGCCGAATCCGTTCCCCGTCCGGCTGCAGGGCGGGCTCATGTCGTCAACGGCGTCCCATTGCGGGCCGGATGAGGAATGGTTGCCGGGGCATGGATGATCAGAGCCAGAAGGAAGAAGCGGCCGAGGGAGGCGGTGGGGAGCGCATTGCCCGCTGGGCGCAGGGACGCCTCGGCCCGTACGGCCTCTTGCGGGCCAGAGCACGCAGGGCATCCCCCGACCACTGGTCCTTCTTGTTGGGAGAGATCTGTCTCTACAGCTTCCTCGTCATCGTCGTGACCGGGATCTACCTGAGCCTGTACTTCCATCCGTCGATGAAGGAGGTGCAGTACGAAGGCAGTTACCTCCCGTTGCGGGGGCGGACGGTGTCGGAGGCGTTCGACTCCACCATGCACGTCTCCTTCGACGTCCGTGGCGGCCTGTTGATCCGGCAGGCGCACCACTGGGCGGCCCTGGTCTTCATCGGGGCCGCGCTCGTCCACATGCTCCGCGTGTTCTTCACCGGCGCCTTCCGCAAACCCCGTGAATTCCAGTGGCTGTTCGGCTTCCTGCTGCTGGTCCTCGGGATGTTCGGAGGGCTGACGGGATACGACCTGCCGGACGACCTGCTGTCCGGCACCGGGCTCGCCGTCGTGAACGGGACGATCCTCTCCGTACCGGTCGTCGGAACCTACCTTTCGATGTTTCTCTTCGGAGGCGAGTTCCCCGGCGGCGAACTGGTGGCGCGCTTCAACGCGATCCATGTCCTGGTCATCCCGGCCGTCATGGTGGGCCTGCTCGTGGCCCACCTGATCCTGCTGCTTCATCACAGGCACACCCAGTATCCGGGCCCGGGACGGAGCAACAGGAACGTGGTAGGGCCGCCGCTGAAGGTGCGGGCGGTGAAATCCGCGGGCGTCTTCTTCCTGGTCGCCGGTGTCGTCTTCGCGATCGCGGCATTCGTGCAGATCAATCCGATCTGGCTGTACGGCCCTTACCGCGTCGACCAGGTCTCGGCCGGATCGCAGCCCGACTGGTACATGGGCGTGGCGGACGGACTGCTGCGCGTCATGCCCGGCTGGGAGATCGCCCTCTGGGGCCACACGCTGGCCCTGGACAACTTGATTCCGCTGGTGGTGGGCGTCGGTTTCTTCCTGGCCATGGGCGCGTATCCGTTCGTCGAGTCCTGGGTGACCGGGGACGACCGTGAGCAGCACCTGCTCGACAGACCACGCAACCGCCCCGTGCGCACGGCCCTCGGTGTCGCCTGGATCGGCTTCTACCTGGTGTCGCTCGTCGGCGCGGCGAACGACATCATCGCCACCCGGTTCCATCTCTCGGTCGAATCGGTGACGTGGGCGGTGCGCGTCGGCCTGTTCGTCGTGCCGGTCGCGGCCTACGCGGTGGCCAAGCGGTGGGCGCTCGGTCTGCAGCGCACAGATCACGACAAGGTGCTGCACGGTCGCGAGACGGGCGTCGTCAAGCGCCTGCCACACGGCGAGTTCGTCGAGGTCCACGAGCCTCTCGGCCAGGCGGAGCTGCACCTCCTGACCCAGCACGAGCAGTACAGCCCGATCGCGGCCGGTGCGAACGGCAGGGGCGCCGGTGCCCGTCTCGCCCGGCGCCTGCGGGCCGGGTTCAGCCGCGCCCTCTACGGCGAGGGCGCACAGGTCCCCAAGCCGACTCCGCAGGAGTATCGGGAGATCACCGAAAACCACCGCGTGTGACCGTGCAGTCCGGCTGTCGGCGGACGGTGTGGGAGAGAGGTTCGAAAAACTGTGCCGAGAACATGTCTCATCGTGGACTTCGGCGGTGTGCTCACCACGTCACTCGATGACGCGGTGCGTCGCTTCGAGGCCCGCGAGGGCCGACGGTGCTCCAGGACGCCGGACCGCTCGCCATTCCCGAAGGTGCTTCGGCGATGACCATTCGGGTGAGAGCGGTCCGCTTCGGGTTCGAGGGCGAGTCCGAGCGCGTCGCCGAAGCCGGCGGGACGTTCTGGGAGCCGGGTGGTGATGTGATCCATTACCGGGACGGCAACGCGCTGGCGGATGCGCGGACCAGGTTCGTCGTGCCGATGATGTGCGCGCCGGGCAAGCCGATGCTCGGACTCGCCGGCGACCAGGAACTGGCCGACCGGGCCCGCCCGCGCGCCCCGCGCCCCACCGGCTGACCACCCGCCCGTCCGTACGCCGCTGTGCGACACGGATGCCGACCGCTCCGTGGGAGGGTGCATCTCGGCATGAGTGCCACTGAAGTCGTCCACTCCATGCTCACCGCCCTGTTCGCGGCGGCCGCTGCCCGGGCGCTCCGGATGAGCGTCCGGGCCCGGACCGGTGGTTGCCGCGACCGCGTCGACCACCTGCTGCACGCCGCCATGGCCCTGGCCATGGCGGTGATGCCGTGGAGCTGGGGCGGCGCCCTGCCCGCGCTGCCGCAGTCGGTCTTCTTCGCCGCCGCCGCACTGTGGTTCCCGCTGACCGCCGTCAGGAGCGGCCAGGAGGGACAGTTGCCGGCAACCGTGAGGCGACTGCCCCATGCGGTGAGCATGGCGGCGATGACCTGGATGTCGTACCGCGCGACCGGTCATTCGCACCGGGCCATGGCCGACGGCGTTCCCCCGGCCCACCAGGCCATGGAGGTCGGCCACTCCATGGGCGGATCGGAAGCCGACAGCATCGTGACAGGCGTGCTGGCGCTGTACCTGCTCGCGTGTGCTCTGTACTCGCTGACCCGCGGCATGCCCGCGCTGCGCACCACCGGCACGGTGGCCGACTCGACCAGCCTCAGCAGTGTCTGCCACCGCTTCTGGGACGGAGCGACGGCCATGGGAACGCTGGTCATGCTGCTCATGCCCCATTGACGGAAACCAACTTCCTCCAGGAGATCGACATGACCACCACTCCCCCTGCGCTGTCCGACGACCTGCTCGGCGCCGACTTCTACCTCTACGAGGCGCTTCTCGCGGACGAGGAACGCAAGATACTGCTCAAAGCCCGCGCCTTCCTGCGTGACGAGGTGAAGCCGTTGGTCAACGAGTACTGGGAGAAGGGCGAGTTCCCCGTGGAACTCATCGAGAGGTTCCGCCGGAGCGGCCTGAGCGCCCTGCCGTACGAGGGTTACGGTGACCACCTGCCCGCCGCGAGCCACCTGCTCGGCGGCATGCTCGCGATGGAGATGAGTCGCGTCGACGCCTCGGTCGCCACATTCTTCGGCGTCCACGACGGGCTCAGCTTCTACTCCGTCCTCACCGGCGGCGACCAGCAGCAGCGGGAGAGGTGGCTGCCCGCCATGGCCTCGATGGAGAAGATCGGCGCCTTCGCGTTGACCGAACCGCTGGGCGGCTCCGACGTCTCCGGCGGCATGCGCACCACCGCCGAGCGCCGGGGCGGCACCTGGGTGCTCAACGGCGCGAAGAGGTGGATCGGCAACGCCACCTTCGCCGACCACGTCGTGGTGTGGGCGCGGGACGTGGACGACAACCAGGTCAAGGGCTTCGTCGTGGAGAAGGGCACCCCCGGGTTCGTGCCGGTGAAGATCGAGGGCAAGATCGCGCTCCGGATCGTGCAGAACGCCGAGATCACCCTGACCGACGTACGGGTCCCGGAGGCCGACCGCCTCCAGAACATCACCTCCTTCCGGGACGTCGCGGAGATCCTGCGCTTCACGCGCAGCGGTGTCGCCTGGCAGGCCCTCGGAGTCATGATCGGCGCCTACGAGCTCGCTCTCGCCTACGCCAAGGAACGCCGGCAGTTCGGGCGTCCGATCGCCGGATTCCAGATGGTGCAGGACCTGCTGGTGAAGTGCCTCGGCGCCATCACCGCCTCGTGGGGCATGCTGGTGCAGCTCGCCCGGCTGCAGGACCAGGGCATCTTCCGCGACGACCACTCGGCGCTGGCCAAGGGGTTCACGACGTCCCGGATGCGGGAGGTCGTCGCGGCCGGCCGCGAGATCTTCGGCGGCAACGGCATCGTCCTCGACCACGATGTCGCACGGTTCTTCGCCGACGCCGAGGCCCTCTACTCCTACGAAGGCACCCGCCAGATGCAGACCCTCATCGTCGGCAAGTCCATAACCGGGCAGAGCGCCTTCGTGTGAGCAGAACGCCCTTGTACGAGCAGAGCGCCTTCGCGCGCCTCGTGCCCCCGGCATCGCGGTCCGCACGTCGAGGCCGGGGCGCCGCTCACCCGGTGCCGTCGGCGACACCGCCCCGTTCGACCGCCAGCCGGGTCAGTTCGACGCGGGTGTTGATGCCGAGCTTGGTGAAGATGTGTCTCATGTGGGTGTTGACGGTGTGCACGGACACATGAAGCCGGTCGGCGATCGCCCGGTTGGTGAGTCCCTCCACGACGAGCGGGATCAGTTTCCGCTCGGATTCGGTCAGACTCCCCCACCCCGGGGAGATGTCCCTGTCCGGCCGCGTGGCACCCGCGCGCACGCCGAGTTGCCGCAGACGCCGCATGAGCCGCTCGTGATCGCCCGCGGCTCCCGAGGCCGACACCAGCCGGCCCGCTTCTTCCAGGCAGCGGATCGCCTGCGCCGTGTCGGCCGAGGCGGCCATGAGCTCGCCGAGGTCCTCGCAGGCCGCGGCCAGAGCCAGTCGCCTGCCGGTGCTCCGGTAGCCGGCGACGGCGGAGGCGAGTGCACGGGGGTCGCCGTGGCGCAGGCCGTCCACGTGGTCACGGACGGCCGCGCTGATCAACTGGCCGTCGTCCCGGGCGGTCAGGGTGCCCAGTGCGCCGGACACGGCCTGCGCGACCGACGGCGCCCCGCCGCGCAGCGCGATGCGCACGATCGAGGGCCAGTGGGACGGCGGAAGGGTGAGCAGCCGCGTCGGCTCGCTGTCCTCGAAGCTGCCCGTGAGTGCCGCCGCCGCTTCCTGGTGCCTGCCCTCCGCGTCCGCCAGGCAGGCGCGCGCGAGCGACACCCACAGGGCGTACCGCCGCGCGGTCGTACCGGCTTCGGCCGCGCGGAGATGGTCCCCCGCCCTGGCGAGGTCACCGCGCCTGATCTCCACCAGTGCCAGCACGGCTCGGGCCTGCGAATTCGGCTGGGTGATCTCGAGTTCGTCCGCCACTGCCAGGCCGGCCTCGGCCTCCACGGCGGCGTCGTCCAGCGCGCCCTGTTCGAGCAGGGCGCAGGCACGGCGCGCGTGCCAGTGCGGAAGCGACCAACCGAGGCCCAGCGCCTCCGCTTCGTGCTGGCCCTCACGCAGCACCCGCTCGGTGTCGGCGAGCCGGTCGGTGCTGGTCAGTACCGTGGCCAGCCACAGCGCGGGAATTCTCGGAGGCCGCAGGTAGGGCACGGTGGGCTCGGCGTAGGCGCGGGCGGTGGCGGCCTCGGCGAGCTCCAGCGCTCGGCCGAGGCGCCCGCGGTAGAAGGACGTCTGCGACTGGAACACCATGACGCTGACGACGACGGCCGGATCGTGGCTCCGGTAGGCGTCCGCGGCCAAGCCGGTGTCCGTCTGCTCGGCGGCGATGATGTTCCCGAGGTACACGTGGCCCGTCCCCTGGGTCTTCAGCAGCAGGACCCGCAGGTCGTGTGGGAGCGCGGGGAGGTCCAGGGCCTGCTGGAGGTGGGTCATGGCGGCGGCGTCGTCGCCCGCGGCCTGGTGTATCTCGGCAGCCACCAGGCGCAGGTTCGCCTCCTGCGGCGGCTCCAGACCGTCCGACAGGGTCGCGTCGACCAGTTCGAGCGCCTCGCGGACCCGGCGGGTCCGGCCGAGGTACTCGGCGGCGTCGGTGAGCAGACCGACGCGGCGCCGGTCGCGCGGGGGCAGCAGGCCGGCGATCCGCCGGGCCAGGTCCGCGGCGGCGTCGGGGGCGGTCGACGACAGTTCCCGTACGGCGGTGTGCAGCCTGCTCACGGCGTCGTCGTCCACCGGGCCGCCCGCCATGACGACATGCCAGGCCACCTCCGCCGACCGTGCCCCGTCGGCGCGCAGGCTCTCGGCGGCCTCCCGGTGCAGCGCGGTCCGCACGGCCGGCGGCAGGCTCTCGTGGACGGCCTGGCGCAGGAGGTCGTGGCGGAAGGCGAGTCGCGGGCCGTCCGCCGAGAGCAGGCCGCTGTTCAGGGCGGCCTCCACGCCGGAGAGCAGGCTGCCGGGTTGTCTGCCGAGCATGCGGGCGGCCGTGCCGAGGTCGAATTCGCGGCCGAGAACGGAGCCGATCTGGACGAGGCGTACGGCGTCCTCCGGCAGCTGGTGCAGACGTGCGGCGACTCTCTGACGGAAGGCGACGGGGATGTCGCGGTACAGGCGGTCGGCCGCGCCCGCCGCTGCTTCGCCGGCGTCCGGACCGGGGAAAGAGCGCACCAGTTCGATCGCGAGGAACGGATTGCCGGCGACGCCTCGTAGCATCCTGGCCAGAGCCGGCAACGGTTCCGTCCCGAGCACGTCGGCCGCGATGTGTTCCAGTTCCAGGTGCGGCAGCGGGCCGAGGGTCAGCCATCGGGCGCCGAGGCGCTCGAGGTCCTCCCGCACCCTGGCCACGGTCGGGCGCTCGGTCTCGGACCGCACCGCCAGCACCCACAGGATCCGTGAGGAGGCCAGTCGTCCGGGCAGCGTGCGCAGCGCGAAGAGCGTGGCCGGATCCGACCATTGCGCGTCGTCGACCAGCACCAGTACCGGAGCACGCCGGGCCCGGTCCTCCAGCGCGTCGGCGATGCTGTCCAGCAACCGCAGGCGCTGGTCGTCCAGGCCCGCGGCGGCCCGGGGAGAACCGTCGTGGGCCTGCAGGGCCGACTGGAGGGCGGCTCCTGCCGCATACTGATCGAACTCGTCGGCCCTTACGGAGACCACGTCGAACCCGCAGCGCCGGGCCCGCTCGTCCAGCTCCGCGAGAAGCCGGCTCTTGCCGACACCGGGCGCGCCTTCCACGACGACGCAGGCGCCCCGTCCGTCGCGCACCGCCGACAGGGCCTCGCGGACGGCCGCGATCTCACGGTCCCGGCCCCGCAGGCGCAGCCCGGTTCCGGCCTGGTTCCCGCGCCCGGGGTCCAGGTGCCCCGTGGGGTCTGTGCTGCGCATGAGGCAAGCATGCCGCAGCCCATATGTGCCCTCAACGCCGGTCCCCTGCCATGCCGGCCGCGGCCCTCCTCGTGAGCCGGCGGATCACTCCGCGGGGCGGGGGGCGCGCAGGTGGGCCCGCTTCTCCAGCTCCTCGTCGTCGACCAGGGTGAGCATCGGCTGGCCCGGCGCACACATCATGAACACGATGTACTTGGCCGGCACCTCCGAGGAGGCGTTGCCGTTCTGGTAGTGGATCACCTCACCGCCCGGCTCCCAGAACGTCTCACCGGCCTTGATCACGCGTTCCGGCTCGCCCTCGAGCTCCCACCGGACCGCGCCTTCGAGGACGTAGCCGAAACACGGCCCCGAATGACGGTGCGGAGGTGTCCCTGGGTCGCCGGGCGGCCACTCGACGAGGACGGTCATGCCCGAGGCACCCTCGGGAACGAAGGGCGGCTTGACGTCCGCCAGCATCCTGGGGCCGAACGCCGGCCCGTTGTCGTGTCCGGCGCTGTCGGTCGCCGGGTTCTGTACCGACACTGTTGCACCTCCGTAGGCCTGCCCGGAACGGATGGTCCGGCACTGCTGCTCCAGAACCACCCTGCATCCTGTCGGCGGCCGTCACAAACCAGCAGCGCGTGACGGCACGCCCGCGCTACCAGGGCAAGGGGTGGCGTCCCGCCACCGCGCCGGAGTCCGCGGCCGTCGCGGAGACGAGGACGTGCCGATCCGCGGGTACGGGTGGCGCTCCGGGCCGCCGTGGGTCTGGCGGCGCGGGAGCCAGGTCCTCCTCGGCCCAGACCACTTTGCCGCCCGGCACGGTGCGGAAACCCCATCTGCGGGACAGCTGGGCGACCAGGAAGAGGCCGCGGCCGTTCTCGTCATGGGTGCACGCGCTGCGCAGACGTGGGGCGCAGGCGCTCGAGTCGAACACTTCGCAGGTCAGGACCTGATGCCGGATCAGGCGCAGAGTGATCTGACCGCTGCCGTGGCGGACGGCGTTCGTGACCAGTTCGCTGACGATCAGCTTCGTGGCGTCCGCGACGTCCCCGAGGCCCCATTCGGTCAGCTGACGGGTGGCCAGGTACCGGGCGCTGCGGGCGGTGGTCTGGTCGCTGGGCAGCGTCCAGGAGGCCACCTGGGCGGGGTCGAGCGTACGGGTGCGGACCAGGAGCAGCGTGCGGTCGTCGGAGGGGGCCTGCCCCGGGAAGGGTTCCATCGCACTGCTGCAGAGTTCTTCCAGGGGACGGCCCGGTTGTGCCAGGGCGCCGCCGAGGCGGCGCATTCCCACGTCGATGTCGTGTTCGCGGGTCTCGACGAGGCCGTCGGTGTACAGGCCGAGGAGACTTCCCTCGGCCAGTTCCAGCTCCGCGGCCTCGTAGGGAACGCCCAGGCCCATCCCCAGCGGGGTTCCGGTGGGCAGGTCGGGAAAGACGACCCGCCCCTGCGGGTCGATGATCGCGGGCGGCGGGTGCCCGGCCCGCGCCATGGTGCACCTGCGCGTCACCGGGTCGTACACCGCGTACAGACAGGTGGCGCCCACGGCCGGGGAGTACTGCTCCGGAGCGTCGGCGTCCTCCTCGGCCAGCCGCTGGACCGTGTCGTCGAGGTGGGTGAGCAGTTCGTCGGGGGGCAGCTCCATGTCGGCGAGGGTGCGCACCGCGGTGCGGAGTCTGCCCATGGTCGCCGCGGCGTTGATCCCGTGTCCGACCACGTCGCCGACGACGAGTGCCACCCGCGCGCCGGACAGCGGGATAACGTCGAACCAGTCGCCCCCGACGCCGTGATCCATGTCGGCGGGGAGATAGCGAGAGGCCGTGTCGACCGCCGCGCCCCCTTTCAGGCGGTGCGGGAGCAGGTTCCGCTGGAGGGCGAGGGCGGCGGTGTGCTCACGGGCGTACTGGCGCGCGTTGTCCAGGGCCAGTGCGGCGCGGCTGACGAGTTCCTCGGCGAGGAGCACGTCGACCTCCTGGAACGGCCCCGGGTCCGAGGTGCGGACGAACAGCACCATGCCCAGCAGGACGCGCCGCGCACGGATGGGAATGAGCATCATGGAGTGGATGCCGTTCTCGTGGATCGTCCGCGCCCGCGCCGGGTCCTGGTCGATCCAGGTGCCGGGAGCGGCGTCCAGGACCGGCTCCAGGTGGGACGTCCCGGTGCGCAGGACGTCGGTGAAGGGTGAGCCGGGCGGCCAGGGGACCACCTCGCCGTGCGCCCACGGGGACTCCGGGACGCCATGGTTGATCGACGCCAGACCGGCGCGCCGGAAGACCGGGAGGCGCCGGCCCGAGGTGCCGATGTGGACCGGGGGGCCTTCGCCGAACGGGACCGACTGTTCGAGGTCCACGGCGACGTAGTCGGCGAGCAGCGGCACGGCCAGGTCGGCCAGTTCCTGGCTGGTGCGCATCACGTCCAGGCTGCTGCCGAGGCGGGTACTGCCCTCGCTGAGGATGGCCAGGCGATCGCGCGCCCGCCTGCTCCCGGTGAGGTCGACGCTGATGACGCACACGCCCAGCACCTGGCCGTCGGCGTCCTGGAGGCAGAAGACCGAAGCCGCGTACGTGTGCTCCCGATGCGGGCTCGACGGCAGCCACGTCCGGTGGTCGTGGACCTGCGCGGGGCCGCCCCGCATCACCTCCCGCATCGCCTCCTCGAGCGCTTCGGCCTCGGCCCCCGGCCGCACGTCGCTGAACCGCCGTCCGAGCCGACGGCCGCGGGAGATGCCGTCGTGGCTCTCCATCGTGTCGTTCACCCACGTGCACCGCAGGTGCGGGTCCCGCACCACGATGCCCATGGGGACGCGGGCGAGCAGCGACTCCCGCACCAGTTCGTTCGTCGTCTCCCCGGAGGCCTCTCCGATGCCGGTCACGGAGACGAGCCACCGGACCGTTTCGCCGCGCCCCCACAGCATCGAGACCCGCAGGCTCATGTCGAGCCGGTGCCCGTCTCTGTGCCGTAGCGTCGTCGTGCCCGACCAGCCGCGCCGGGCCCGGCACCGGTCGGCGAACTCGGCGGTCGTCGGCGCTTCCTGTGGGTACGGCAGGACGGCCGAGGCCGACCGGCCCACCACGTCGGCGGCGGAGTACCCGACGAGCCGCTCGGCTGCCCGCGTCCATCCGACCACCGTCCCCTGCTCGTCGAGCATCGCGATCGCCGACTCCGAGGGCTCACGGATGCTCGGCCGCGTACGGGGTACCGCTGTGTCTGTGCTGATCATCGAATCGTCGTCCTCGGATAGGTGACGGCGAGGCAGGCACCTGCGCTACGCCGGGCTTCGTCGTCGTGGTCGATTCCGGTCTCGGACTTGAGCGCGATTGCACCCCTACTTGTCCCTTTTCAGACCATTGACCGGACGGCACTGCGATCTGTGACAGGGACCGCTGCGGCGCCAGGGCGCCGGACGGTTCTCCCGCGCGGGGGCTGCCGGTGCGGACGTACGGTGCTGGTATCGGCGCCATGCGGGAAGACGGCGCGGTACCGCCCTACGGGTGCCTCGTCCGTCTCCGGCTGCCGCCGGGCGGGGGCGCCGGGCGGAGCTGGACCGGCTGCTGGAGTCCGCCGTGCGCGACACAGGGGTACTCGCGGGTGCGGTCTTCTGCCGGCCTCCGACGACAGACGCTACGGCTGGAGGCGACCGCGGGCCTGCCGGCGGAGTCGCCCGGTTCGTGCTGCGCCAGGCAGGCCTCGACCGCTCGGCGACCCCGGCTCCGTCACCGCGAAGGCCGAGATGCACCGCACCGCGACGGTCGAGCCCGGCCGAGGAGACGGGGGGATGTGGCTCACCGGCCAACCGGCGTGAGGGCGGGCGCAGTTGTGCGGGCGCCGGAGTCGAGGAACGCGGCGATCTTGCTGGGGTTGAACAACCACATCACCCTGCGGATGCCGTCCCCGGAAGCTGCGATCGTCAGGATCGTGGTGGGGGAACCGTCGCGGTAAATGATCATGCCTGTACGGCCGTTGGCCTGGACCGGTCGCGGGTCCGTCCCCTGCCAGAACCGCGGCGTGGCGGTGGCCAGGTTGGCCACGCGCGCACGGCCCACCACGGGTATCCGGGCGGCCCCCCGGATGCCGTTGCCGTCGGACAGGCTGACGATGTCGGGAGCGAGGACGGCTTCCAGCGAGGCCACATCGCCGGTGCGCGCCGCCGAGACGAAGGCGTCCAGCAGGCGTCGATGCTCCAGCGCGTCCACACTCCCGCGCGGCTCACCCGCCAGGCGCTTGCGCGAACGGCTCACGATCTGGCGGACGTTGACGACGCTGAGCTGGAGGACCTCGGCGATCTCCGGGTAGGAGTAGTCGAACGCCTCGCGCAGGACGTACGCGGCCCGCTCGGTGGGGCTCAGCTTCTCCAGCACGAGCAACAGGGCCAACTCCAGAGCCTCCGCACGCTGCGCGCCCACCTCCGGGTCACCACTGGTGTCGACGGGCTCCGGCAGCCACGGCCCGATGTAGGTCTCCCGGCGCACCCGCGCCGACTGCGCCACGTTGATGGCCAGCCGGGTCGTCGCACTGGAGAGGAAGGCCACGGGGCTCACCACCACGGAGCGGTCGGTCTTCTGCCAGCGCAGCCACACCTCCTGGACCACGTCCTCGGCCTCGGCCACGCTGCCGAGCACGCGGTAGGCGATCCCGAAGAGGCGCGCCCGGTACTGCACGAAGTCAGAGACGGCCTCGTCGAGGTCACTCGTCGTGGGGGACGGCTTGAGGTACATGATCCTGTGGTCCAATCGCAGCTGAATCAGAGATCCGGAGCGGCCCCGCCGCACCGGCGGAACGGGCCATGTGAGTGCCGTGGGCTGTTGCCGGAGCGACGGCGGTCGGGCGGGGACATCGCGGTCTCGCGGTCCGCCCCTCGGCTCACATCAGGACTCTGCTCAGGTGATGAGTGCATTCTTCGCCAACAAGGCCAGACTGGGTCATGACGATGTCTGCACGCATCGCATGATCGAGTGATTCGGCCGGTACTGGGCGCGGGCAGTTGATCATGCGGCCCGCGGGCACCGCGTGAGGCGGGTCCGGAAAGCCGGAGTGGCCCGGTGCACCCGCGGGGGCGCATCGCACGATCTGGCGATGCCGACCGGGCCGGCCCACCGGCAGGGGCACCACGGGCCGGAGGCGGCGTCCGGCGGTTCGGCTCGGCGACGTCAGCTCAGCGACTTCAGGAGCACGGCGAAGCACAGGGTCAAGGCCACGCTGACCAGGATCATCGCGGTGAGCGTTCCTCGCAGCCAGTGCGTGAAGCGGTCACGGTGCCGCTGCTGCGCCTCGCTGGCGCTGGCCGCGATGTGTTCCGTCACCATGCGTGCGACGTAGGTCTGTTCCCTGAGGTACCAGCTCTCGATGTCCGCCTTCTGCTCCCGGGTCAGGCCGGGCACCCGCATGGTGAAGAGGGCGACGCGCCGCCGCGCCGCCTCCAGATGAGCGTGCCGGTAGAGGAAGGTCTCGATGTCGGTCAGGCCGCGCGCGGCCTCCTTGCCCGTGTTCATGGCGTGCTCCGCGGTCAGGCGGCCGTGCGGTCACTCGTCGGGCTCTCGCCGGGACGCTGCGGATCGCCGCTCGTGACGAACGCGTCCCGCGGATGCTGGACGGAGGCGAGGGAGACGAGATCCCGGCCGAAGACCGCGGCCGTGAGCCAGACCGTGAGGACGCGGATCTTGCGTTCCCATGAGGGCACGGCCAGGACGTGGTAGCCCCGGTGCATCAGCCAGGCGGGGAGCCCCTTGATGACGATCCTCTTGTACTGGAAGATGCCCCGTCCCAGCCCGAGCGTGGCCACCACCCCCAGACTGCTGTGGCGGTAGTCCTTGACGCGCCCCCCGCGCAGGTCGGCCACGATGTTCTTCGCGAGGCGTCTGCCCTGCCGTACGGCGTGCTGGGCGTTCGGCACCGTGTGGGCCCCCGGCACCGTGGAGGCCAGGTCGGGCACGGCCGCGTCGTCCCCGGCCGCCCAGGCGTCGGGGACGAGTTCGCCGCCGGTGCCCACCCGCAGGTCGGGGCGGACCACGAGCAGGCCCCGTTCGTCGATCGGGAGATCCGAGTGGTTGTGCACGACCGGGTTGGAGGCGTTGCCTGCGGTCCACACGATCAGCGCGGAATCGAACTCCTCCCCGTCGGAGAGCACCACCCGGCCGCCGGCGAGGGAGCGGACCTGTGTGTCGAGGTGGACGTGTGCGCCACGGCGCTCCAGGGACCGCACCACCCAGGCGCCCGGCTCGTCCCCCACCTCGGGCAGGATGCGGCCCCGGGCCTCGACCAGGTGGAAGGAGAGCTCGTCGGCGCTCAGCTCCGGGTACGACCTGAGCATCGCCGTCGCGAGCGACAGCAGTTCCCCGAAGCCCTCGACTCCGGAGAACCCGCCTCCCACGAACGTGACGGTCAGCAGCCGTCGCCGCTCGGGGCCGGGAGGCAGGGAGGCCGCCTGGTCGAAGGCGGTCATCAGCCGGTCGCGGATGGCCACGGCCTCTTCGACGTGCTTCAGGCCGATCGCGTGCCGGGCGAGCCCCGGGACGGGGAAGGTGCGGGTCACGGCACCGGCGGTCACGACGAGGGTGTCGTAAGGCAGTTCGTAGTCCGCTCCGTTGACGGGCCGTACCGTGACCGTCCGGTCCGCGTGGCGGATCGAGGTCACGGTTCCCGCGATCAGCCGGGTGCGCCGCAGGTGCCGCCGCAGCGACACGGCGGCGTGCCGGGCCTCGACCGATCCGGCCGTCACCTCCGGCAGAAACGGTTGGTAGGTCATGTAGGGGCGGGGGTCAACCACCGTCACCCGCGCCTCCGCCGCACTGAGCCTCTTCTCCAGGCCCCATGCGGCGTAGAAGCCTGCGTAGCCGCCACCGACGATCACAATTTCACGCATCAGACCCTCTGTTGGTTGTTGGACACCCTTTAGACAGGGCAGGACCGGAAGGTGTGACACGGCGACCTCAGGATTTCGCGGCGTGCACGATCCCGGCCGATGCGGCGATCCGGTCCGGCAGGAACAGCCCCGCCACGCAGAGCGCGATCAAGGTGGACAGCACCATCACGCCGCGGTCGGTCCGTCGTGGTGGAAGCAGGCTGCGCTCGGATACGCCGGGCCGCCCGCGGAGACGCGCCGTGCGTGAGCCGGCACGACACACCCTGCGGGCTGCGGAAGGCTCGGGTGTGCCGGTCCGATACTCGGTCCATGCGTGTGGAATACGCCCCTGAGGCGATGAGCAGCACCGACTTCTACAGGTTTCTGACATCGGTCGTCATTCCCCGGCCGATCGCCTGGGTCTCCACGGTCACACCCGACGGAAGGACCGAGAACCTGGCCCCGCACTCCTTCTTCAGCATCGCCAGCACCGATCCCCCGATCGTCCAGTTCACCTCGATCGGCAGGAAGGACTCGCTGCGGAACGTCGAGGAGACCGGGGAGTTCGTCGTCAACTTCTCGTCCGAACCGCTCCTGCAACTGATCAACGCCACGGCCGTCGACTTCCCGCGCTCGGTGAGCGAGTTCGACACGGCGGGCATCGAGCGCGAGGACAGCCGAAGCGTGCGGCCGCCCAGGGTGGCAGCCGCGCACGTGGCTCTGGAGTGCCGCTCCCACACCACCCTGCGGATGGGCAACTGCACCCTGATCTTCGGGCGGGTGCTGCATGCCGCGGTCGACGAGGCCTACCTCGCCGACGGCCGCCCCAGCAGCGAGTTGCTGCGCCCCCTGACCAAGCTCGGCGGCGACGAATGGGGCACCCTGGGCGAGGTGCTGCACCTGAACCGCATCCCGTACGAGGAACCCGGCACTGCCTGACCCCCCTCGCGTCCCATCGGGCGGCATCGCTCCGGCAGTATTCGGGGGGACGGCGGCGACGGCGGCCGCCGTGGTGGTGAGCAGACGTCCAGTCAGATACGCAATCGACCCCCGTGCCAGCCGCACCGGTCACGGCCGCTGTCCCAAGATCACCCACCAGAGGCCGGGCCGGGCAGCTTGTCTGCCCGGCCCGTGCACGGGCCTGCTGTCGCACGGGCCGGACACCGGGCGGCCGCTCCCCTCGCCCGCCGTTCACCCGTTTACTCCCTGCCCAACCACCGCCTTCAGCCTGTTCTTTTTCTTCTGGTCTCGAACGGTGTCCTGAAACGACGTCTCGTCCAAGCCGTCCTCTGCCTGCATCTGGCCAGCTCAGACTGAGGTCGGAAAACGCCCAGTCAGGCAACCCACGTGGAGGCGGTACAGGTCTGCCCCTGCATGCCGGGCTCAAGGAATCGGTTCAGCAGCGGACGCCGCCGTTAACGAAGGGCGTCTGGTAGGCGATCTCGTGCCACCACGTGTTCCCGGCAATGTCGCCATATTCGTAGGAGACCTGAAGATCGTCAATGAATGCCTTGACGAAGTCTCCGTCCTCTCCTCGCATCCCGGGAGGCTTGCCTCCCAATGCCTGGGGAGGTCGTCGTTGGTGTACCCGAGCGGCATCGGGCTGTTGTAGCCACTCCGGGTCGCCGGGTGCCCACTGGCCGACTGAGATGAGCCGCTCGGCCACGGCGCGGAGCTGGGCGGCGATGACGGCGCTCGCATCGTCTTCGGGTCCGAGCCGGACCACGTCCAGGACCGACGTCCACGAGGTGGCTGCCGGTTCGAGGACGGCGACGAAGGAGTACGGCCAACCTGGGATGAACGGGGAGGCGGACTTCGCCCGGCTGTAGACGTGGCAGAACAGCAGGTCTGCCGAATACGGCGCGTCCGATCGACAAGGCCGTTGCGCTCCAGCATGGCGCAGGTTCTGGGTGAGCATCTTGTGGCTGATGCCCTCGATCTCGTTGCGCAGTTCGCTGAAGCGCAGGGTGCGATCACCGAGCCCCTCGACGATCAGGAACGCCCATTTGTTGGCGACGTCGGAGAAGATCTCGGCGCGATCGGCCCGGCCGCCACCTACCGGCCCGCCTCCTGACCTCACAGCAAAGGCTCCCCGGAAGTGCCGGCGTCTACGCGCTGCGGCGGGGCTTGCGGGCGGTCGTCTTCTTCACCGCCGTCTTCTTCGAGGCGGTCCTCTTCGCCGACGCGGTCTCTTCGAGGCCGCCTTCTTGGCCGCGGTCTTCTTCCTGGGCCTCTCGTGGACCTGCGCGGTCAACCAGCGCATGCACAAGGGTGGCAAACCCGATACGACGACGGGATCAGAGCGTTAGCGCCTGGTGGGCAACACTGCCGTATCCGCCTCCTGCGGCCCGCTGACCGGCGTGACCCCGACGTTCGCGCAGCCGCCATCCATGGCGCACCATCCTGCAGGCCGGTCAACCCGGCGACGAGCGTGGCCAGTCGGGGGCTCGGGATGCCGGTGAAGATACGACGCTAGTGCTGTGACAGCGTAGGTTCGCCGCTGGGACGCTCGGCATCGGTCAGCGGCAGCCTGACCCGGCTGAACGGTGAGTCATCGAGATCGCCTGGCAGCGTTCGCCCGATAGCGTTCCAGCGTCCCGATGGCCACCACTGAAGTAGCCGCCAACCCAAGATAGATCGGGTCGGCCGGCTCTCGCTTCCAGACACGGAATCCGGCCAACAGGACAACGACCCCAAGTATCGCGACCTGTATCCACCTGATGGCCATGGCCTTCCTCTGGCCATGGCCATGGCCATCAACATCGTCGTCTCTTGCGCGCACTGCAGCTCGTCCAACAGTAGGCATATCACCCGAGGCGTTCCCCGGCTCCCATCCGAAACGACAGAAGCCCTCAACGCGGCCAACCCGGCACTAGCGAGTCGTACGGGCCGGGGAAACGTCACAATTCTTCCAACCCGCATGGTTTGGGTCAGGTTAGGGCCATTCCTGTTGCTCGTGTGTCACGACGCTAGTTCTCCTCGGTAGCGAACAGCTCCAGGTGTGCGCAGCGGGGACAACGGTACGCATCGATCTGCCGTTTCGGTCGGCGCCTCGTATCGACGGCAAAGCCGAGCAGGCCTCGCTTGAGGGGGCCCGCGATCCACCGCGTGTACCCACGAGCCTGTGCTCCGCTGTCCTCGACGAAGCCCAACTCCAGTGCCTCCGTACCGCACTGGGTGCACCGTATGTTGTTCACTGGCGGAGTGTACTGAGCGGTTGGCGGGCGGTGGTCATCGGGGCCAGTTCTCTGTCGTCCTCATCCGAATGACGCACAACGAACAGCAATGGTCCAACGCACACGGTGACATTCACCAAGGTGTTGCGCGTCCGTGCCGGTGTCCTCGCCGCGCGAGGCCTTCGCCTTGTCCACGCACTCCTGCAGCGCGGCCATCAGATCAAGCACCTTGCCCGCCGGCTGCGTGCAGGACGATCACGTTCTCCCGCACCCGCAGCAGCCCCAGGCGCTCGCGGCCGCTCCACGCGAACTTCGTCACCGCGACCCGCGAGGACCGCTCCAGCGCCTGACGCAGCAACTCGTACGGCTTCGCAGGCTGCAGGTAGTAGCCCTCCCCGCTACGCAGGACGTCGACCGACTCCCACGGCACGAACCCGTGGATCTCCAGCGCCTTCGCCGTCGGCAGCGGCAGATTACGCAGCTCCTCGTCGGTGATCGGGATGACCTGCGTCTTCGTCAGCCCCTAACCCTTGCCGATCTCATCCGGACGGACCTCACGGTCCTCCGCCTCGCAGAACTCGCGCACCCGGCCCCGGGCCGTGTCCTCCACGCGCGCTGAGCGACGATTTTTGCCAGGAGCTGTGCCCAGCGGAAGCCGGTACGAGATTCGGCGAGAATTCGACAAGCTTGATGCGGCATGACAAGAGTTGAGGAAATGACATTCCTGCGGCAAACCCCACAGGTGACAACAAGACTGCCTACGTGACAACTATCGCGGCGCTTCGGCTCAGTGATGAGTCGAAGCTCAGAAGTTATCACCGGCGAAGCCGGCTGAACGGGCGGCCAGGGCCGGTCGAGGCAGCCTGGTCGTCACCCATGAGGCATTCGGCTTGTCACACGTGCTCATCCGGCAGGCCTTCTGTCACCAGTACCGAAGATCCGGCATTCCTGGAGGCTGAGGGCGATTCCCGCTGGGAGCGCCGTCGATCTCGGGCAGTCGGCCGGTGCGGACCCGAATCGCTCCCCGCCGATCTTGTGCAGGCAGGCGACTGAACCTGGCCGACGGGCCGTCAGAAGTCGTAGGGCTTCTTGGTGTTCCAGTTCAGTACGTCGGCCTCGCTCCAGCTGAACTGCGGCTTCTGCCCCTTCATGACGACGGAGTAGAAGGGGCCGTTGTGACCGTCCGCACCGCGCAGCGCGATGGCGAGCGACTGCGCCGTGTGGTTCCTCGAGCCGTAGTCGAAGAGGTTCACCGCGCTGTATGCCTTGCCTCCGGGCTGGAGCGTGATGTGCTTGTCGCCCCCCGGGGTGTCCTTCTTCGAGTGCGGCAGTGCGACGTTGTCGACGTTCCAGTCGAGCACCACGGCCGGGTACGAGATGACCCAGCAGGGCTTGGTGCCCTCGTTCACCGCGGTGATCAGCAGGTGGTCGCCCTGCTGACCGGCGAACCGGTGCACCGCGGTGACCAGCAGCTCGTCTCCGCGGCACTGCTGGACGCCGGCCGTTGTGCCCTTGTTCGCGATCTCCTCCGTCCCGCCCGAGAGGGCCGCCGGGCGCGCCCCCTCCTTGCGGCCACCCCCACTGTTGGCCTGCTCCGCCCTGTCCTTGCCGTCCCCGTCAGACGCGGACCGGCTCTGCGCGGTACCAGCGGCGTGGTCGCCGCCTGCCGCCTTCGAGCTCTCGCCGGCGCCGCAGGCGGTCAGCCCCAGCGCCAGTGCGGCGGTGACGGCGGCCAGGGCGGCGGAACGGACGGTAAGGCGGGCACGGTACGTGGTCATGATGAAAACTCCCCCATGGTCTGTCAGGCGCGGCGCTCCCCCTGCTCCCGCAGGGTGACCGGCCGCATCGGCTGTTTCGCTGCACCCCATGAGATGACGCCCAGGCGGGCATTGTTCACCCGGTTCTGTCCGCATTCGGTAACAAGGCAAATGGGCTCAGGCACGCCGGTATCCCACCGTGCCGTCTGGAGCCGACAACGACACAACGTCTGCCACTGGCTCAAGCAGGCAGACGATCACCCCTACTATCGCGCCCTCAAACCGGTGCTCGACGCACACGCCGAGCCGCTCACACAGCTGACGAGGGCCCGGAGCCCGGCCAGTGACAGCAAGCCTGCCTGTGTGACAACTATCGCGCTACGGCACATCAGTCCGGGCTCGCCGGCTGTTCGGGGCACGGCTGCCACAGGCCGAACTCCAAGTGCTCGATGTCTGTGAAGCGACCTCCTCCAGCCGGCCGGCGCGGCGGCCGCTGCCCTGGAAGTACACCTCCTTGCACCCATGGGCGGCGATCTCCCGCAGGCGCTGCTCGATGGCACCCTCTCCTGCGCCTCGAAGTGCCGGGCGGCGTACTGCGGCGGCAGCGCCACCGCCGGACTCTCCTGCGGAGCATGTCCCTCGCGTCCTGACGGAGCGTCGCCGGACCCCGCTGCGCGCGGCGCTCGCGGGCTCCCCCGTGCGATCTAGGGCGTGTTGCGAAAGTCCCGTCGTCCGCCCGGAGGGCGGGCCGCGCGGCGTCAGGTGCGTGCTCTCGGCGTGCCGGGCCCTGATCCACGT
>NZ_JBFACN010000033.1:0-84890 GCF_040640875.1 Streptomyces sp. NPDC021562 | reverse complement strand
TACCTGCGCTACGCGATGTACGACAAGTACTTCAAGAAGATCGGCAACTGTGTGGGGCCGTCCACCTGCGCGGCCGGCACCGGCAAGGACGCCTCGCACTACCTGCTCTCCTGGTACTACGCCTGGGGCGGCTCGAACGACACGAACGGCGGCTGGGCCTGGCGCATCGGCTCCAGCTACGCGCACAGCGGCTACCAGAACCCGCTGGCCGCGTACGCACTGAGCTCGTACGCCGACCTGAAGCCCAAGTCGGCGACCGCCGCGGGGGACTGGAGCAAGTCGTTGCAGCGGCAGCTGGAGTTCTACCAGTGGCTGCAGTCGTCCGAGGGCGCCATCGCGGGCGGCGCGACCAACAGCTGGGCGGGCCGGTACGCGACTCCACCGGCCGGCAAGTCGACCTTCTACGGCATGTACTACGACGAACAGCCCGTCTACCACGACCCGCCGTCCAACCAGTGGTTCGGCTTCCAGGCCTGGTCGATGGAGCGGGTCGCCGAGCTCTACCAGCAGACCGGCAACGCGCAGGCCAAGGCGATCCTCGACAAGTGGGTCAAGTGGGCGCTGTCCAAGACCACCATCAACCCGGACGGCACCTACCAGATCCCCTCCACCCTCCACTGGTCCGGCCAGCCCGACACCTGGAACGCCTCCAGCCCCGGCTCCAACAGCGGGCTGCACGTCACGGTGGCCGACTACACCAACGACGTGGGCGTGGCGGCCGCGTACGCCAAGACGTTGACGTACTACGGCGCCAAGTCCGGTGACGCGACGGCGAAGTCGACGGCCAAGGCGCTGCTCGACGGCATGTGGAACAACTACCAGGACAGCCTGGGCATCGCCGTCCCCGAAACCCGCACCGACTACAGCCGGTTCAACGACAGCGTGTACGTGCCGAGCACCTTCAGCGGCACGATGCCGAACGGGGACGCGATCAACTCCTCGTCGACGTTCGCCTCGCTGCGGAGCTTCTACAAGAACGACCCCGCGTGGTCGAAGATCCAGGCCTATCTGGCGGGCGGGGCCGCACCCGTCTTCACCTACCACCGGTTCTGGGCCCAGGCGGACATCGCCCTGGCCATGGGTTCGTACGCGGAACTCCTCGAATAGCCCCCGCCGAAGTCCCGCGTACGCGCCCCCGTCGCAGGGAGACGGGGGCACCGGCCGGGCGGTCCTCGACCACGCGGGGGCCGCCCGGCATTTGTCAGGATCATGATCGTCGCGCACTGCGTCGAATGGAATTGGGAGCGCTCCCAAGACTCAGGCGCTGCTCCCGCTCCCCACCCGTCCCCAGCGGAGGACCCGCATGCAACAGTTGAAGAACCACGGCACGCTGCACACTCTGTTCGCCGTGCTGCTCGCCTCGCTCGTCGCGCTGGCGGCGATGATCACCGCCGCTCCGGCGTCGCACGCCGACACGACCATCTGCGAGCAGTTCGGCTCGACCACGATCCAGGGCCGCTACGTCGTCCAGAACAACCGCTGGGGCACCAGCGCCACCCAGTGCATCACGGCCACGGACTCCGGTTTCAGGATCGTCCAGGCCGACGGCTCCGTCCCGACGAACGGCGCGCCGAAGTCGTACCCGTCCGTCTACAACGGCTGCCACTACACCAACTGCTCACCGGGCACCAACCTGCCGGCCCGGCTCAGTTCCGTGGCGAGCGCGCCCACGAGCATCTCCTACAGCTACGTGAGCGGTGCGCAGTACGACGCCGCCTACGACATCTGGCTGGACCCGACGCCCCGCACCGACGGCGTGAACCGCACCGAGATCATGGTCTGGCTCAACCATGTGGGGGCCGTGCAGCCGGTCGGCTCGCCCACCGGCACTTCCACCGTGGCCGGGCGTTCCTGGCAGGTGTGGTCCGGCAACAACGGCACCAACGACGTGCTGTCCTTCGTCGCTCCGTCGGCGATCGACAGCTGGAACTTCGACGTGATGGACTTCGTCCGCCAGGCGGTCGCCCGGGGACTGGCCCAGGACAACTGGTACCTGACGAGCGTCCAGGCGGGCTTCGAACCCTGGCAGAACGGTGCGGGACTGGCCGTGAACTCGTTCTCCTCGGCCGTCAATCTCGGCGGCGGCACCGGCGGCGGTACCGGGGGTTCGGGCGGCTCGTCGGCCTGCAAGGTGGCCTATGGCACCAACGTGTGGCAGGGAGGGTTCACGGCGAACGTCACCGTGACCAACACGGGCTCGTCGCCCGTCGACGCCTGGAAGCTCGCGTTCACGCTGCCGGCCGGGCAGCAGGTCACGAGTGCGTGGAGCGCCGAACTCTCCGCCTCGTCGGGAGCCGTGACGGCCGGCGGCATGGCGTACAACACCTCCATCGCACCGGGCGGCCAGGTCTCCTTCGGGTTCCAGGGCACCTATGACGGCGCCTTCGCCACACCGGCTGCCTTCAGCCTGAACGGCACGGCCTGCACCAAGGCCTGAGGCCGTCGCGGCGGGCGGTCCGATCCCGGCCGCCCCGAAGGCCGCCCACCTCCGACCGCGTGCACCGGCACTGCGGATCCGCCCGGCCGACGCATCCGCCCGGCCGGGCAGATCCGCCGCTTCTTCCCGTGGCCCGGCCGGCTCGGCCCGAGCGCGCCACCGCTCTCCACCTCCTTCGCGCCGAGCCCGGTGGATCACGTGCGGAAGGCATGTGCCCCGGTCCTCCGTCCCGTAAGATCGGTGATCTCGCGGGTGGGGGAGGTGGTCATGGCCAGGCGACGACCTGGAGCGCCGACGCTGGAAGAGGTGGCCGCCCGCGCCGGGGTGGGACGGGGCACGGTCTCCCGGGTCATCAACAACGCGGCCGGCGTGAAGGAGTCGACGCGCCGGGCCGTCCAGCGAGCCATCGAGGAACTGGGGTACGTGCCCAATCTCGCGGCCCGCACGCTGGCCGGGCAACGTGCGGACGCCGTGGCCCTCGTCCTGACCGAGCCGGACTGGAGGCAGTTCGCGGAGCCGTTCTTCTCGGAGATCGTCCGCTCGCTCGGTGACGCGCTGGCCGACACCGGGATGCAGCTGCTGCTCACTCTGGTCCGCTCGGAGGACGAGCGGCAGCGGTTTCTGGAGTACGCGCGGGGCGGCCGGGTCGACGGGGTCCTGCTGATGTCGGTGCACGCGGACGACAGGTTGCCGGACATGCTCGCCGAGGCCCGGTTGCCGACCGTGCTGCTGGGGCGCCGCTCGGGCGACGAGTACGTCAGCTACGTCGACGCGGACAACGTGGGCGGCGCCCGAAACGCGGTGTCCCATCTCCTGAAGCAGGGCCGCACAGCGGTCGCCACCATCACCGGGCCGCTGGACATGTACGTCGCGCAGTGCCGGCTGCGCGGTTATGAGGACGCGCTGGCCCTGGCAGGCCTGAAGAGGTCACGGTCCTGGGTGGCGGAGAGTGATTTCTCGGAGGAGAGCGGTCGTCGTGCCATGGCGGAACTGCTCGAACGGCATCCCGAGATCGATGCCGTCCTCGCCGCGTCGGACACCACGGCGGCAGGGGCGCTGCACGCACTGCGCGAGGCCGGGCGGCGGGTGCCCCAGGACGTCGCCGTCATCGCTTTCGACGACTTCCCGCTGGCCCAGCGCACCGAGCCGCGGCTGACCACGGTGCGTCAGCCGCTCGAGGAGATGGGGCGGGCCATGATCAGACTGCTGCTGGAGGAGATGGAGGAGCAGTCCGTGGCCTGGCGCCATGTCATCCTCCGCACGGAGCTGGTGGTCCGAGAGTCGTCCTGACCGCCCTCCTCGAACCACCTGGCGGCCCATCGGCGAGGGCGGCGAAGCCGTAGGGTTTCGGACAGTGGCGGCAAGTACGGTCTCGTCCTCGAAGGGCTCGGCCGGCGAGCCCGTCGCACGTCCTGCGACGTTCCGAGGCCGAGGGCGAACCGATTCGACGCAAGCGCTTCGACCGGACCCACGACCGGCATTGCGCGGCGGTCGCGAAGCGCAAACGGCGCGAATCCCCGGTCACAGGCGTCTGCTTCGGCCCATGGTGTTCCCTCCGGCGCTCCGCGGTCCGGGTCAACTCGCAGACGTTCCTGTTCAGGTGCGTGGCGAAGGGTCATCCGGGGGGTCGGTGACCGGCCACCGGCCGCCCCCGCGTGGTCCCCGACGCCACTGCGGCAACAGGCCGGTCCGCGGTCGGGAGCCGTTCCATCGCAACTTTTCGTGACAACCAAGAGCTTGCGAACCGAGGCAATCAGCAGTCGAATCGATTCCGTAACAAAGCCGCAACACGGTTCCCAGGGCGGGTCTGCCCACCCATGGCAGCTCTGCGGGACCGGCAACACCGTCTGCCCCGACGTCTCTCGGCAATCCCACTGCACCACGGCACGCTCAGGCACTTCGGCATGTCACTGCAACCACCGCGACCCGACCGGGTCGCACCGGCACGGGAGGGAGCCCAGATGGGAACCACACGTACAAGACGCCGTCTGTTGCCCGGGCGCGACAGCGTCGAGCGGTTGCTCGCGGCGTTACCCCACCGTCGCGCGCCCCGGAACGCGTCGGCTCGCACCCCTCTCCCCCCGGCGGCGGGCCCGGCCCGTTCCCGGTGGCTGACGTTCGCCCGGACGGGAGCCGCAGCCGCGCTCGTCGCCGGCGCCCTCGTCGGCGCCACGGCCACGGCGGGCACGGCGCGGGCCGCCACGTCCGGCCCCTGTGACATCTACGCGGCGGGCGGCACGCCCTGTGTGGCGGCGCACAGCACCACCCGGGCGCTGTACGCCTCGTACAACGGGCCGCTGTACCAGGTCCGGCGTGCCTCGGACAACTCCACCCGTGACATCGGGGTCCTGAGTGCGGGCGGAGTCGCCGACGCCGCCGCCCAGGACTCGTTCTGCTCGGGGACGTCCTGCCTGATCACGGTCATCTACGACCAGTCCGGCCGCAACAACAACCTCACCCAGGCACCCGGCGGCGGCGCCGCGGGCGGCCCCGACAACCTCGCGAACGCGACCGCCGCGCCCACCACGGTGGGCGGACACAAGGCCTACGGCGTCTTCGTGGCGCCCGGCACGGGCTACCGGAACAACCACACCAACGGCATCGCCACCGGGGACAACGCCGAGGGCATGTACGCGATCTTCGACGGCACGCACTACAACGGCGGCTGCTGCTTCGACTACGGCAACGCCGAGACGAACAGCAACGACGACGGCAACGGCACGATGGAGGCCATCTACTTCGGCAACATCAAGGTGTGGGGCTACGGTTCGGGCAACGGTCCCTGGATCATGGCCGACCTGGAGAACGGCCTCTTCTCCGGGGTGAACCAGCACTACAACGCCAACGACCCCACCATCAACTACCGCTACACGACCGCCATCATCAAGGGCGGCCCGAACCACTGGGCGATCCGTGGCGGCAACGCGCAGTCCGGCGGCCTGTCCACCTTCTACGACGGAGTGCGCCCCAACGTCTCGGGATACAACCCCATGCGCAAGCAGGGCGCCATCATCCTGGGCACCGGCGGCGACAACAGCAAGGGCGCCCAAGGCACCTTCTACGAGGGCGTGATGACCTCCGGCTACCCGTCCGACGCCACGGAGAACGCCGTCCAGGCCAACATCACCGCGGCCGGGTACAGCAGCTCCTCGGGCGGCGGAACGAGTACCGGCGCGCTGCACGCGGTGGGCGCGGGCAAGTGCCTGGACGTGCCGAACTCCTCCACCACGGCGGGCACCCAGCTGCAGATCTGGGACTGCAGCGGCGGCGCCAACCAGACGTGGACCCGCACCTCCTCGGGCCAGCTGACCGTCTACGGCGGCGGCAGCCAGATGTGCCTGGACGCGTACGACAACCAGACCTCCGCCGGCACCAAGGTGATCACCTGGCCGTGCAACGGCGGCGCCAACCAGCAGTGGCAGGTGAACGCGGACGGCACCGTCACCGGCGTCCAGTCCGGGCTGTGCCTCGACGTCACCGGCGCTTCCACGGCCAACGGCGCCCTGGCGGAACTCTGGCCGTGCAACGGCGGATCCAACCAGCAGTGGAGTCTGAACTGACCTGAACGGCCCGGGTCCGCGGCCTGGCCCACCGTCGGCCGCGGACCCCTTCGGCAGGCTCAGGACGACACGCGCCACCACCGGAGGAGGACCATGTCCAGAGTCAGAGCGCTGTGCGGCCGGTGGGCCGCTCCCACGGCTCTGCTCGCCCTGCTGGCCGGCAGCCCGGCCACCGCCTCGGTCGCGTACGCGGAACCGGCGCAGCACCAGGCGGGAGTCGCCGATCTGTACGTGGTGCCGAACGCGTCGCCCGGCGGGGACGGCACCGCCGAGCATCCGTTCGCCACCCTCGCCCAGGCACGCCAGCCCGCACACCGGATGTCGGCCGACGCGGACGTCGTGGTCCATCTGGCCGGTGGCACCTACCGGTTGTCCGAGCCGCTGGGCTTCGGCTCCGGAGACGGAGGCCAGAACAACCACACGATCACCTACCAGGGCGCGCCCGGTCAGCAGCCGGTCGTGACCGGTGCCCAGCAGATCACGGGTTGGCAGGTGCATGATCAGTCGGAGAACATCTGGTCGGCACATGTCGGCAGCGGTGTCACCACCCGCCAGCTCTATGTCAACGGCGAGGAGGCGCCGCGGGCGGCGATCCAGGTGCCCCGGTCGGCCTTCACCTTCACCCCGACCGGTCTGACGGTCACCGACTCCTCGCTCGACTACCTGGCCGGCCTCACGGACCAGAACCACATGGAAGTCGAGAGCATCAACTCCTTCACCGACCGCTACGCGCCGGTCCAGTCGATCAGCGGCAGGACCGTCACCATGCAGCAGCCCGCGTGGAACAACAACTCCTGGGGCTACGACACCATGAACGCGCCGTTCGCCGGCGGGACGATGTACCTGGAGAACAACTACGCGTTCCTGCGGCAGGCCGGCCAGTGGTACCTCGACGCGTCCACCGGTGACCTGTACTACCGCGCCCAGCCGGGGCAGAACCCCGACGCCCTCGACGTCGAGCTGCCCAGGCTGCAGAACCTCCTCGGCATCAGCGGCAGTTACGGCTCACCGGTGACGGGTCTGAGCTTCACCGGCATCCGGTTCACGGGCACCTCCTGGCTCGGCCCCGGCGGACCCGACGGCTACGCGGACCAGCAGAGCGGCGCGCACATCACCGGCGCCTACCCGATGCCTGCCAACTGGCTGAGCACCTGCAAGTCCGGATGCCAGCAGTTCGAGGCCACCCGCAACCACTGGGCGCAGATGCCCGCGGCCGTCCAGGTCTCCGCCGCCACCGGCATCACGTTCTCCGGCGACACGTTCTCCGAACTCGGGCAGGCCGGACTGGGCGTGGGCAACGACGGTGTCGCCACGGCCTCCGGTACCGGTCTGGGCGCGAGCGGCATCACCGTCACCGGGAGCACCTTCACCGACATCGCCGGCGGTGGCATCCAGGTCGGCGGGATCCAGCCGGACGCGCACCACCCGAGCAACCCGCAGATGACCGACCAGAACATCACCATCAGCAACAACAGGGTCAGCGGGGTGGGGACCGACTACAAGGAGACCGCCGCCATCCTGTCCACCTACGTCACCAACGCGACGATCACCCACAACCAGTGCGACCACCTGCCCTACGACGGCATCGACATCGGCTGGGGCTGGGGCGCCAACGACCCGGGCGGCAGCCAGGACTACGTCAACCGGGGCACGTACAACTACCAGCCCGTGTACAGCACCCCCACGACGCTGAAGAACAACACCGTCACCCACAACCTGATCTACGACACCAAGAACGCGATGTTCGACGGAGGCAGCATCTACAACCTGTCGGCGAACCCCGGCTCGGTGATCTCCGAGAACTACATGTACGACAACAACCGCACCACCGCGCTGTACCTCGACGAGGGCTCCCGGTATCTGACGGTGTCGCACAACGTGGTGCAGGACGCGGGCAACTGGGCGCTCACCAACGCCAACGCGAACAACCACACCGACGACAGCACCTTCTCCGGCAACTGGTACAACGGCGGCAACACGTACGTGGCCACCGGGCCTCCGCACAACAACGTCCTCACCGGCAACGTCCAGGTCAGCGGCACCAACTGGCCGTCGGGCGCACAGCAGGTGATCCAGCAGGCGGGCGTCCAGTCCTCGGGCGGCGGTGGCGGATTCCCCGCCGGCTACCACCCGTTGGTGATCGGCAGCAGCAGCCTGTGCCTCGATGTGTACGGCAACGCCGGCAGCGCGGGCGCCGCGATCGACCAGTGGACCTGCAACGGGCAGGCCAACCAGCAGTTCCAGTTCGTGCCGGGCGCCGGCGGTTACGGGCAGTTGCAGGCGCAGAACTCGGGCCTCGTGGTGGGGGTTTCGGGCAGCCCTACGGCCGCCGGGACGCCGGACATCGTGCAGCAGGCGCCCAGCGGGGCGACCGGCGCCCAGTGGCTGCCGGTACGGCAGTCCGACGGCTCGTACTCCTTCCAGAACCAGAACAGCGGCCTGTGCCTGGACGTCTACGGCGGCGGCAGCAACCTCGGCCAGCAGCTCGACCAGTGGCCCTGCAAGAACACGGCGGCCGGCAACCAGGACTTCACCCCGCGCTGACCGACCCCCACCCGCTCGTTCACCGCCACCCACTGTCCCGCACCCAGTGAGGAACACAGATGAAGAGGACGTCCACGGCACTCCTGGCCGTCGCAATGACGGCAGCGGCCGGCATCGGCACCGCGTCTCCCGCGGCGGCCGCCACCGGCACCGGATCACCGGCCTCCACCGCACGGGCCGCCGCCGCGCCCACCGCCCTGCGGCTGATGCCGCTGGGCGACTCCATCACCTGGGGCGTCGGCAGCCCGTCGGGGAACGGCTACCGCAGCTTCCTGTGGAACCGGTTGGCGAACGAGGGGCACGCCCTGGACTTCGTGGGATCGGGCCGCAACGGCACGATGTCGGACCCCGACAACGAAGGCCACTCCGGCTGGCACATCAGCGAGATAGCCGGCATCGCGGACTCCGTGCTGGCCCGGTACCGGCCCAACGTGATCACCCTGGAGATCGGCACCAATGATCTGAACGGCGGCTCTCAGGCCGGACCCGCCGCCGAACGGCTCCATGCGCTCATCGACCAGATCACGGCCGACGCCCCTGACGCGACGGTCCTCGTCGGCACCGTGATCGTCTCCACCAGCAGCACCGAGGAGGCCACCCGCCCCGCGTTCAACGCCGAACTGCCCGGCATCGTCCAGGCCGAGCAGGCTGCCGGCAAGCATGTACGCCTGGTGGACATGAGCGCTCTGACCACCGCGGACCTGTCCGACTCCTTGCATCCCAACGACAACGGCTTCGGCAAGATGGCCGACGCCTTCAACGCCGGGGTCCAGACCGCGGACGCGGCAGGCTGGATCAAGCCGCCGGTCTCCGTGGGCGCTCCGGTTCGCTCCGGGGTCGCGGGGAAGTGCCTGGACGTCAACGGCGGCAACAGCGCCAACGGAACCGCCGCGCAGATCTGGTCCTGCAACGGCGGCGACGCCCAGCTGTGGTCCGCCCGCTCGGACGGCACCTTGCGGGCGCTCGGGAAGTGCCTGGACGCCACGGGCGGTGGTACCGCCAACGGCACCAAGATCGAGATCTGGGACTGCAACGGAGGCGCCAACCAACAGTGGCAGGCCTACAACGGCGGTTACCGCAATCCCGTTTCCGGCCGCTGTCTCGACGACCCCGGTGCGTCTGCCACCGACGGGACGCAACTGGTCCTGTGGGACTGCAACGGCGGATCCAACCAGCAGTGGACCGCACTGCCGGTCACCTCCGCCCAGTGACCCGACCGGGGTGCCGACGTCTGGACGGCGCCCCGCCCCCCCACACACACAAGGAGACTGATCCCTCATGTCCTGGCTCAACGAAGAGCCCCGTCTGCGCACGGTACTGGCCCTGGCCGCCGGGCTGACAGCGGGCACGGCACTGGCTCTCGCCGGTCCGGTGGCCCCCGCGGCCCACGCCGCCTCCGGCACGCTGGGCGCGGCAGCGGCCGACAGCGGCCGCTATTTCGGTACGGCGGTGGCCGCCGGGAGGCTCGGCGACTCGACGTACTCCACGATTCTCGACCGGGAGTTCAACATGATCACCCCGGAGAACGAGATGAAGTGGGACACCACCGAGCCCTCGCGCGGCAGCTTCAACTTCGGGCCCGCCGACCAGATCGTCAACCACGCCACAGCCCACGGTCAGCGCATGCGCGGCCACACCCTGGTCTGGCACTCCCAACTCCCGTCCTGGGTGAGCTCCATCACCGACCCCAACACCCTGCGCAGTGTGATGGACAACCACATCACCCAGGAGATGACCCACTTCAAGGGCAAGATCTACGCCTGGGACGTGGTCAACGAGGCCTTCGCCGACGGCGGCAGCGGCCAGCACCGCAGCTCGGTCTTCCAGAACGTGCTGGGCAACGGCTTCATAGAGGAGGCGTTCCGCACCGCGCGGACGGCCGATCCGGCGGCCAAGCTCTGCTACAACGACTACAACATCGAGAACTGGTCCGACGCCAAGACCCAGGGCGTCTACAACATGGTCAAGGACTTCAAGTCCCGCGGTGTGCCCATCGACTGCGTCGGCTTCCAGTCCCACTTCGGTACCGGCGGCCCGCCCGCGAGCTTCCAGACGACGCTGTCGAACTTCGCCGCACTCGGCGTGGACGTCCAGATCACCGAGCTGGACATCGCGCAGGCGCCGGCCAGCGCCTACGCGAACACCGTCAAGGCGTGCATGAACGTCGCGCGTTGCAGCGGCATCACCGTGTGGGGCATCCGCGACAGCGACTCCTGGCGCAGCGGCGACAACCCGCTGCTGTTCGACAGCAACGGAAACAAGAAGCCTGCCTACGACGCGACCCTGACCGCGCTGGGCGGTGGCACCGGGACCCCGGGCGGCGGCATCGTCTCGGGCCAGGTGTACCAGGTGAGCGTGGCCTCCGCGGGGCGGGTGCTGGACGTGCCGAGCGGGCAGACCGGGAACGGCACGCCGGTGCAGGTCTGGGACGCCAACGGGAGCGCCGCGAACCAGCAGTGGCGGGCGAACCAGAACAGCGACGGCTCGTACACGCTGACCAACATCGCCAGCGGGCGGGTGCTGGACGAGCCCGGCGGCCAGACCGGCAACGGCACGCGGTTGACCATCTGGGACAACAACGGCGGCGCCAACCAGCACTGGCGGGCGAGCCAGAACAGTGACGGTTCCTACACCCTGGTCAACGTGGCCTCCGGCCGCGCCCTGGAGGTCCCCGCGGGGCAGAGCGCCAACGGGAGCCCCGTCCAGATCTGGGACTCCAACGGCGGCGCCAACCAGCACTGGAGGCTCGGGTGAGGTGACCGGCACCCGGTAGGGGCCCTTCGAGGGGACACCCGCGCCCGGTACGGAAGTCGTAGCCGGACGCGGGTTCCGGCCTGCCCTCAGGCGGCGCGAACATGTGCAAGACATGGGATGTATCGAGCGGAGAGTCGTCAAGTGAAGTCTCTTGACAGGGTGTTGGGCCTGTGACATCACTATGCGACATGGGATGTATGAGTGTTCCCTGTGCGTGCCTGCGGGCGCGCAGACGGGAGCGGTCGACATCCCTTCCGAACGCTCTCGGACAGGCACGGCACTCTCCGTCCCCTTCCCCACGCATACGCGAGGACACAGAATGCAGCCTTCATCCGCTCCGCCCCGCCACTCCACCGCTCGCGCGGCGCGCTTACCGGCGGCCGCCGCCGTGTGCGTGATGGGACTGCTGATCGTGCTGCTGGCGAACGGGCCGACCTGGTCCGCGCCGACGTCGCCGGCACCCCTGGTCGGTTCGGCGTCGGGCCGGTGCCTGGACGTCAAGGGCGACATCGACACACCGGGCACGATCCTGGACCTCTGGGACTGCAACGGCCAGGCCAACCAGGCGTTCCAGCCGACCTCGGCCGGCGAGCTGAGGACGATGAACGGCACCCGGTGCGTGGACGCCCTGGACGGGCGCACGACGCCCGGAGCCCCCGCCGTCATCCGCGCGTGCGACGGGCGGGCGACCCAGGTGTGGCGACAGAACGCCGACGGGTCCATCACCGGCGCCGCGTCCGGATTCTGCCTGGACGCCGAAGGAGCGGGTACGGCCAACGGCACCGCGGTCATCCTGTGGACCTGCAACGGCCAGGGCAACCAGAAGTGGACCGGACCGGCCGCCCCGCCCCCGCCCGGCGGGTCGGGCCCGTGCGACATCTACGCCGCGGGCGGCACCCCGTGCGTCGCCGCCCACAGCACGGTGCGCGCCCTCTACGGCTCCTACAACGGCCCGCTGTACCAGGTCAGGCGCAGCTCGGACAGTGCGACCCGGGACATCGGCGTGCTGACGCCGGGCGGCTTCGCCGACGCCGCGGCCCAGGACGCCTTCTGCGCCGGCACCAGCTGCGTGATCACCGTCGTCCGCGACCAGTCCGGGCACGGCAACGACCTGTGGTACCAGGGCTCCGCCCAGGTCCCGGGGTCGAGCCAGAGCAGCCCGGCGAAGGCGACCGCCGAGTCGCTGACCGCCGGGGGCACCAAGGCGTACTCGCTGTACATCAACCCCGGGAACAGCTATTGGCGCGACGGCCACCTGACGGGCGTGCCGACCGGTGCGGCACCCGAAGGGGCGTACATGGTGACCAGCGGCACCCATGTCAACGGCGGCTGCTGCTTCGACTACGGCAACAGCGAGACGACCAGGAAGGCCGACGCCGCCGGGGCGATGGACGCCATCAACTTCGGCACCGAGTGCTGGTTCGGCGGCTGCCAGGGAAGCGGCCCCTGGGTGCAGGCCGACCTCGAATGGGGGCTGTACCCCGGCGGCAGCCAGTCCTGGAACCCCGGCCAGCGGGCGTTCAACGACAAATTCGTGACCGCGATGCTGAAGAACAACGGCACGTCCAGGTTCGCCCTCAAGGGCGGCAACGCCCAGTCGGGCGGCCTGACCACCCTGTGGGACGGCCAGCTCCCCGGCGGATACAGCCCCATGAAGAAACAGGGGGCCATCGTCCTCGGCAGCGGCGGCGACTGCTGCAAACCCGGCGGTGGTGCCAACCTGAGCGCCGGCACCTTCTACGAGGGAGCCGTCGTCGCGGGCTATCCCTCCGACACGACCGACAACGCGGTGCAGGCCGACATCACGGCCGCCGGCTACCGCTGAACACCTGTCAGTTCCCCCATCCGGTCCAGGAGTAGATGCCCCATGCCCACGACCACCCCGCCGCCCCCGTCGCGATCCCTGCGCAGAATCCTGGCGCTCACCTTCTCGGCCGTGCTGCTCGCCGTGGCGGCACCCCTGCTCGCCCTCGGCACGGCGCACCCCGCCGCCGCTCTCGGCAACGGACTCGCGCCGACCCCGCAGATGGGCTTCAACGACTGGAACGCGTACGGCTGCAACGTCTCCGAGTCGCTCATCAAGTCCACCGCCCAGGCGATGCACACCAACGGCATGCAGGCGGCGGGCTACACATACGTCAACATCGACGACTGCTGGATGACCAAGAGCCGTGACTCCGGCGGCCACCTGGTGCCGGACCCGGCGAAGTTCCCCGACGGCATCAAGGGCACCGCCGACTACGTCCACTCCCTGGGCCTGAAGCTGGGCATCTACGAGGACGCGGGCACCGCCACCTGTGCCGGCTACCCGGGCAGCCTCGGCCACGAGAGCACGGACGCGCAGTCGTTCGCGTCGTGGGGCGTGGACTACCTGAAGTACGACAACTGCAACAACACCGGCGCGCCCGCCCGGACCCGGTACACCGCGATGCGGGACGCGCTCGCGGCCACCGGCCGGCCGATCCTGTACAGCCTGTGCAACTGGGGCCAGGAGAACGTGTGGACCTGGGGCGCCGACGTGGGCAACAGCTGGCGCACCACGGGAGACATCAGCCCGACCTTCTCCAGCATGCTGTCGATCTTCCACAGCAACGTCGGGCTGGCCTCCTACGCCGGACCCGGCCACTGGAACGACCCGGACATGCTGGAGGTCGGCAACGGCTCGATGACCGCGACCGAGAACCGCAGCGAGTTCAGCCTCTGGGCGGAGATGGCCGCACCGCTCATCGCCGGCACCAACATCCCCCAGGCGAGCGCCTCGACCCTGGCCACGCTGACCAACTCCCGGGTGATCGCGGTCGACCAGGACCCGCTCGGCAGGCAGGGAACCATGGTGTCCTCCTCCGGCGGCCTCGACGTGCTGGCCAAGCCGCTCGCGAACGGGGACGTGTCGGTCGCGCTGTTCAACGAGACCGGCTCCACGGCGACCATCACCACCACCGCGTCCGCGATCGGGAAGACCGGAGCGTCCGCCTACACCCTCACCGACCTGTGGTCCGGCGGATCGTCCACGACCTCCGGCACCATCAGCGCCTCGGTACCGGCTCACGGAACCGTCATGTACCGGGTCGCGGGCGGCACCAGCGGCGGCTCGGGCAACAGCGTGACAGGGGCACTGCACGCCGTCGGCGCGGGCAAGTGCCTGGACGTACCCAACTCCACCACGACCGCCGGCGCCCAGGTGGAGATCTGGAGCTGCAACGGCGGCGCCAACCAGACCTGGACGCACACCACGTCCAACCAGCTCACCGTCTACTCCGGCACGGCCCAGACATGCCTGGACGCCTACGACAACCAGACCACGCCGGGCACGAAGGTGGAGATCTGGCCGTGCAACGGCCAGAGCAACCAGCAGTGGACGCTGAACTCCAACGGCACGATCACCGGCGTCCAGTCCGGCCTGTGCCTGGACGTGGCCGCAGGGGCCACCGCTGACGGAAGTCTCGTCGAGCTCAGCACCTGCACCGGCAGCAGCAGCCAGCGATGGACGCTGGGATGAACCGCCTCCCGCTCCGCCCACGGGCAGCTTCGGTGCCGGCGCCCGGCGGCACCCCCACCAAGGAGGTCTCCTTGCCCGGATCGGCAACCCATGACCGGCGAAGCCGGTTCCCGGCCGCGTTCCTGATCGCCCTGGTGCTGGCCCTGGCCGCGCTCGGCACCCCGGCGTTCGCGACGTCCCCACGAGCAGCAGCGCCGGCCGCGCCCGCCGCCGCGCAGCTTCCGTGCGACCTCTACGCCGCGGGCGGCACACCGTGCGTGACCGCTCACTCCACGACCAGGGCGCTCTTCGCGGCGTACAACGGGCCGCTCTACCAGATCCAGAGGTCCTCCGACCACGCCTACCGCGACATCGGGCTGCTCGCCGCCGGCGGGTACGCCGACGCCGCGTCCCAGGTCTCGTTCTGCGCCGGCACCTCGTGCACGATCACGAAGATCTACGACCAGACCACCCGCCACAACGACCTGCCGATCTCCTGGGGCGGCTACTGGAAGGGCCCCGGCCCCAATGGATCCGACGTCGGAGCCGACGCCATGGCACTGCCGGTGACCGCGGCCGGCCACCAGGTCTTCGGCGTCAAGGTCACACCCGGAGTCGGCTACCGCATCGACCACGCGAGCGGCGTCGCCACCGGCTCCCAGCCAGAAGGCATCTACATGGTGACCTCGTCGAACTACACCAACCAGTGGTGCTGCTTCGACTACGGCAGCGGCGAGAACTCCCACACCGACACCGGCAACGCCACCATGAACGCCATCTACTGGGGCAACGCCTGCTGGTTCAACGGCTGCACGGGCACCGGTCCCTGGGTCGAGGCCGACCTCGAGAACGGCATGTTCCACACCAACACCGGCTCCAACAAGGACCCGAACAACCAGGGCGTGCACCACCCGTTCGTCAGCGCGTGGCTGAAGAACAACGGCACCAGCAACTTCACCCTGAAGTACGGCGACGGCTCCGCCGGTGGACTGACCACCACCTTCTCCGGCCCCCTTCCCAACGGCTACTCACCGATGAAGGTCGACAGCTCCGTCCTCCTGGGTACCGGCGGCGACAACAGCGTCTCGGGACAGGGCGAGTTCTTCGAGGGCGCGATGACGGCGGGTTACCCCTCCGACGCCACCGAGAACGCCGTCCAGGCCAGCATCACCGCCGCCGGGTACGGAACGTCGGGCGGCGGTGGCGGTGTCACCGGTGCGCTGCACGCGGTGGGCGCCGGCAAGTGCCTGGAGGTACCCGGCAGTTCGACGACTCCTGGCACGCAGGCCCAGATCCGGGACTGCTCCGGCGGGGCCAACCAGACCTGGTCCGAGAGCACCTCCGGTGAGCTGAGCGTGTCCCTCGGAGGCAGCCGCCTGTGCCTGGACGCCTCCGGGCAGGGCACCAGCCCCGGCACGAAGGTCATCACCTGGACCTGCAACGGCCAGAGCAACCAGCAATGGACGCTCAACACCAACGGCACCGTCACCAGCGCCCAGTCCGGGCTCTGCCTGGATGTGTCGGGCGCCGCCACCGCCAACGGAACCCCCGTACAGCTGTGGACCTGCAACGGCCAGTCCAACCAGAAATGGACGCTGAACTGACCCCGTGAGTCCATGCGCCCGACCCCGGGGCGGCGGGTCCCACCGCCGCCCCCGCCCAGGAGGACCCGATGAGGATGAGAGCGAGACCCGGACGTGCGGCACTGGTGAGCGGCATCGTCCTGGCACTCGTCATGGCGCTGCTGACGACGGCCCCGAGCCAGGCCGCCGCGGGCACGTCGCTGAGCGTCGACCTGGCCTCGCCCCGGGGACCGTCGACCGGCGTGGGGGAGGGGTTCCTCTACGGCATCAGCCAGGACGGCACCCAGCCGGCCGACCAGTTCCTCCAGCCGCTGGGAATCAACGCCTTCCGCGGCGGCGGATGGTTCTCCGGCGGCTGGATCAGGGACGGCTACCAGTACGGCTCCGCGACCCGGGCCGACCTCGACTCGATCACCGCGCAGGCCCGGCGGCTCACCCGGCCGCCCTACCACGCGCAGTACCAGGTGCTGGTCAGCGACATCTACGGCGCCAACGGCGGCCAGCCCTCGAACACCAGGTATCCGTGCGACAACGGCGACTGCTCGAACTGGATCAGCTTCGTCGACGCCACGGTGGGGGCCCTGCAGGCGACAGGGCTCACGTTCTCCTACGACATCTGGAACGAGCCGGACATCTCCGTGTTCTGGACCCGGGGCGTCAACAGCGCGCAGTACTTCCAGATGTGGGACACCGCCTACCGGGAGATCCGGCGCCTCGCCCCCGGGGCGCAGATCGTGGGGCCGTCCCTCGCCTTCACCCCGCAGCGCAACCCGGGGGAGTGGGGGACCTGGCTCGCACACGTGAAGGCGGCCGGGACCGTCCCCGACATGATCAGCAACCACAACGAGGGCGACGTCGACGACCCCGTCACCGTCGCCCAGAGCCTGCGCACCTCCCTCGGCTCGGCGGGCATCGGCCCGCTGCCGCTGTCCTCGAACGAGTACCAGCCAGCCGACCGGCAGACTGCCGGCGTGACGGCCTGGTACCTGGCCCGGTTCGCGCAGTCCGGGTACGCCAACGCCATGCGCGGCAACTGGGTGTGCTGCACCACCCCGAACCTGACGGGGGTGCTCACCCAGAGCGGGGGCACCTGGCAGCCGACCGGCAACTGGTGGGCGCTTCGGGACTACGCCGACATGACGGGAACCCTCGTCGGCACCTCGGGGCAGGTGGGATCCACGGCCATCGCCGCATCCGAGGACTCCGCCGCACAACGCGCCGTGGCGCTCATCGGTGACGCCAACGGGTACACCGGCGCCGTGTCCGTGACCTTCGACGGGCTGTCCTCCGTGCCCTGGCTGACGAACGCGGGCAGCGTCCACGTCACCGTGCACCGCATCCCCGACCAGGCACCACTCGGTGCGCCGCAGACCGTGTACGACCAGAACGTGAGCGCATCCGGTGGCTCGCTCACCGTGCCGCTCACCTTCCAGGCAACGCACGACGCGTTCGCCGTCTACCTGACCCCGGCCTCCTCCGGCGGCACGGGCTTCCCGGACGGCAACCACCAACTCGTCGTCGCGGACGACAACCTGTGCCTCGACGTCTACGGCAACTCCACCGCCGTGGGCGCCGTGGTCGACCAGTGGACCTGCAACGGGCAGGACAACCAGCGCTTCCTGTTCGTGCCGGCCTCCGACGGCTACGGCGAACTGCGCGCCCGGAACTCCGGCCAGGACGTGGCGGTCGCGGGCGGTTCCACGACGGCCGGCACCCCGGACATCGTGCAGCAGGCCCCGGGCACCGCCGCCAACGCCCTCTGGCTGCCCGAGCGCCAGTCGGACGGCTCGTACGCCTTCCAGAACCGCAACAGCGGCCTGTGCCTGGACGTCTACGGCGCCGGCAGCACCGCGGGACAGCAACTGGACCAGTGGCAGTGCAAGAACGCACCGGGCACCAACCAGGACTTCGTCGTCCGCTGAGACCGCACCCGACGCGGACTCCACCGACCTGCGAAAGGAAACCACCGTGTCAGCAATCAGACGGCTGCTGCGGCGCCTGCGCGCCTCGACCGCCGTGCTCACGGGCCTTCTCCTGGCCGTCGGCGGCCTTGTCGGCACCGTCGCCGCCCCGGCACACGCCGCGACCTCCCTCACCATCAACGGCGCGTCCGGAGGACGGACCTTCGACGGCGTCGGCGCGATCAGCGGAGGCGGCGGAAACAGCAGACTCCTGATCGACTACCCCGAGCCCCAGCGCGGTCAGATCCTCGACTACCTCTTCAAGCCCGGCTACGGGGCCTCCCTGCAGATCCTCAAGGCCGAGATCGGCGGGGACACCAACTCCACCTCCGGCGCCGAGCCGAGCCACGAGCACACCCGTTCCGACCTGAACTGCGACCGCGGCTACGAATGGTGGCTCATGGAGCAGGCCAAGGCCCGCAACCCGGACATCAAGCTCTACGGGCTCGCCTGGGGCGCCCCGGGGTGGATCGGCGGCGGGAACTTCTGGTCCACCGACATGGTCAACTACCTCGTCTCCTGGCTGGGCTGCGCCAAACAGCACGGCCTCGCCATCGACTACCTCGGCGGCTGGAACGAACGCGGCTACAACGTCTCCTGGTACGAGCAACTGCGCAGCGCGCTCAACTCCAACGGCTACGGCAGCGTCAAGATCGTCGCCGCCGACTCGGACTGGACCGTGGCGAACGACGTCGACTCCAACTCCGCTTTCGCCTCCGCGGTGGGCGTCATCGGCACGCACTACCCCTGCGGTTACCGCTCCTCCCAGTCCAACTGTTCGGTGCCGTCGGCCGCCACGTCCTCCGGCAAGCCCCTGTGGGCCAGCGAGAACGGCTCGGACGACTACAACGGGGGAGCCCCCGCCATGGCCCGCGGCATCAACCGCGGATACATCGACGGCAGGATGACCGCGTACCTCAACTGGCCGGTCGTCGCCGCCATCACGCCGAACCTGCCGTACCCCACCATGGGCCTCGCCCTCGCCTCCCAGCCCTGGTCCGGTCACTACGCGATCGGCAAGAACACCTGGGTCATGGCGCACACCAGCCAGTTCACCGCCCCGGGCTGGAAGTACCTCGACTCCTCCAGCGGCTACATCGGCGGCAACCGGAACAACGGCAGCTACGTCTCGCTGAAGTCCCCGAACAACTCCGACTACTCCACCGTCATCGAGACGATGGACGCCGGCAGCGCCCAGACCCTGAACTTCGACGTCACCGGTGGCCTGTCCGGCGGAACCGTCCACGTCTGGTCGACCGACGTCAACTCCTCGAACCCGGCCGACTACTTCGTGCACACCGCCGACGTCACCCCCTCCGGCGGAGGCTTCAGCCTGACCGTGCAGCCCCATCACCTCTACACCCTGACCACCACCACCGGGCAGGGCAAGGGCACCGCCACCGGCCCCGCCCAGGGCGCCATGAGCCTGCCGTACAGCGACACCTTCGACGGCTACACCACCGGCACCGAGGCGAAGTACCTCATGGACTGGCAGGGCGCCTTCGAGGTGACGGCCTGCGGCGGTGGCCGCGGCGGCAAGTGCGTACGCCAGATGAGCCCGCAGAAGCCGATCACCTGGGACGCGCTGTCCGATCCGCACGCCCTGCTCGGTGACGTGGGCTGGAGCGACTACACCGTCTCCTCCGACGTGCTGCTGGAACAGCCGGGATACGCCGAGCTGATCGGCCGCGCGAACAGCCAGGACTACAGCAGCACCGGCGGTCTGAACGCCTACCACCTCAGGGTGAGCGACACCGGTGCCTGGTCGATCCTGAACTCGGCCACCAACGGCAACGTCTCCACCCTCGCCCGTGGGACGACCACGGCGCTGGGCACCAACCGATGGCACACCGTCGCCCTCACCTTCTCCGGAAGCACCATCAGCGCCGTCATCGACGGCTCCACGGTCGGCTCCGCCACCGACCGCACCTGGGCCGGCGGACAGGTCGGCTACGCGACCAGCCAGGGCGAGACGGCACAGTTCGACAACCTCTCCCTCACCCCCGGAAGCGGAAGCGGAGGAGGCGGTACGACCGGTCCGATCGTCGGCGCCGCCTCCGGCCGGTGCGTGGACGTGCCCAACCAGTCGCAGACCTCCGGAACCCAGGTGGAGCTGTGGGACTGCAACGGCGGCAGCAACCAGCAGTGGACCAGCACACCGGCCGGTGAACTTCGGGTCTACGGCAACGCCTGCCTGGACGCGGCGGGCGGCGGCACCAGCCCCGGCACCAAGGTCGACATCTCGGGCTGCACCGGCGGCGGCAACCAGAAGTGGACGCTCAACGCCGACGGCACGATCACCGGCGCCCAGTCGGGCCTGTGCCTGGACGCCACCGGCGCGGGAACGGCCAACGGCACCCTGCTGGAGCTGTGGACCTGCACCGGCGCCGGCAACCAGAAGTGGACACGCGAGTGACCGGCACCGGCCGGGACCGCCACCCCGTCACCTGACCCTGAAGGACCCCCCACATGACCGCCTCCCCCCGCCCGATCAGCCGACGCCGCCTGCTCGCGGCGACCGGCGCGGCCACGGCCGCCGGCCTGCTGCGGTTCGCCCCCCAGGCCGCCGCCACCGACGGCCCCGCGAGCTACACCGCCACCTGGTCCTCCGTCGACCAGCACCCCCCGGCCCCCGCCTGGTTCAAGGACGCCAAGTTCGGCATCTACTACCACTGGGGCGCCTTCAGCGTCCCCGCGTACGGCAACGAGTGGTATCCGCGCAACATGTACGTCGGCGGCTCCAACGAGAACCAGCACCACATCGCCACCTACGGCGACCCCTCGGTATGGCCGTACCAGAACTTCCTCGACGGCGCTCGCGACAAGGCGGGCAACTTCGTCCAGTTCGCCCCCAAACTGGTGTCCCAGGGCGGCAACTGGGACCCGGACGCCTGGGCCCGGCTGTTCAAGTCCGCGGGCGCCAGGTTCGCCGGCCCGGTCGCCGAACACCACGACGGCTTCTCGATGTGGAACAGCCGCGCCAACCCGTGGAACTCCGTCCAGCACGGCCCCCGACTCGACCTGGTCGCCCTGCACGCCCAGGCGATCCGCGCCCAGGGCCTGAAGTTCATGGCCTCGCTCCACCACGCCTACCACTTCAACGGCTACTACGACCACGTGCCGTCCCAGTCCGACCCGGCCCTGCGCATCCTCTACGGACAGCAGGGGGCGGCGGCGGAGAACAAGCTCTGGTACGACAAGCTCGTCGAGGTCATCGACGGCTACCAGCCCGACCTGCTCTGGCAGGACTTCGACCTCAACCTGGTCCAGGAGTCCTACCGGCTGCAGTTCCTCGCGCACTACTACAACCAGGCGGTCGCCTGGAACAAGGACGTGGTCGCGACCTACAAGGACGGGCTCGACAACCAGGGCGAGGTCTTCGACTTCGAGCGCGGCGGGCCGGCGGGACTGCTCACCCCCTACTGGCTGACCGACGACAGCATCTCCTCCTCCAGCTGGTGCTACACGGTGGGCATCGGCTACTACTCGACGCAGGCGCTGCTGCACTCGCTGATCGACCGGGTCAGCAAGGGCGGCACCATGTTGCTGAACATCGCGCCCATGGCCGACGGCACCATCCCCTCCGGTCAGCAGTCGATCCTGCTCGCCATGGGGGACTGGCTCGGCCGCTTCGGCGAGGCGGTCTACGGCACCCGCTCCTGGTCCAGCTACGGCGAGGGCCCCACCAAGATGGGAGGCGGCTCCTTCAGCGGACCGGTGGCCGGCAAACCGCAGGACATCCGCTTCACCCGCAGCCAGGACAACAAGGCCCTCTACGCCACCGCGCTGGGCTGGCAGGGCGCCACCATGACCGTCACCACGCTGAACTCCAACCAGATCAACCTCAGCACCCTGACCGGCGCGCAGCTGCTGAACAACGCGGCCGGCACGTACGTCAACCTGCCCGCACCCACCCAGGACGCCTCCGGCCTGCACCTGGCCATGCCCTCGACGAACCCGCCGTTCAACGCCCTCGCCTACACGGTCAAGCTCACCTTCTCCGGCGAGATCCCCGTCCTGGGCGCACCCGGCGGCTCGACGACCTGGGTGAAGATCGCCAACGTGACCAGCGGTCTGGTTCTGGACAGCGGGGGCAACGTCGCCTCCGGCTCCAACCTCAAGCAGTGGAACTACGACGGCAGCGCCAACCTGCAGTGGCAGCTGATCGACCTCGGCAACGGCTACTACCAGATCATGAACCGTGCCAACGGCATGGCCGCCGACAGCTGGGGCAACTCCGCCAACGGCGCGCCCGCCCGGCAGGAGGCGTGGAACGGCGGCAACAACCAGCAGTGGTCGCTGAACAGCCTCGGCAACAACCGCTACCAGATCGTCAACCGCGGCACCGGCACCGCCCTCGACGGCAGCGGCAGCACGACGGTGGGCTCGACCACGGTGATGTGGACGCCGAACTCCAGCACCAACAACGAGTGGACCATCACCGCCGTGTGAACCCGCCGGCACTCCGAATTCCCCCCCGACGCAAGAAGGAGCGCGTATGAAACGCAGACCACTCCTGATGTCCATCGCGGCTGCGGTACTTCTCGTCCTGTCGGCAGCCGGCACCTCGTCCGGCAACAGCCACGCCGCCCCCCGTCCGGCCGCGGTCGCCGCCTCGGCCACCGCCGGCTGCGGCAAGGCCCCGGCGCTGACGAGCGGCACCCACACGATCCAGACCGGCGGCCAGACCCGCAGTTACATCCTGAGGGTTCCGGCCGGCTACGACAGCAACCACCCCTACCGGCTGATCTTCGGCTTCCACTGGCGCGGCGGCACGGCCGGCGACGTCGACTCGGGCGGAACGGACGGATACAACTGGTCCTACTACGGTCTGAGGCGCCTGGCGGACAGCGCGAACAACGGCACGATCTTCGTCGCACCGCAGGGTATCGGCAACGGCTGGGCCAACACCGGCGGCCAGGACGTGGCCTTCGTCGACGCCATGGTCAGCCAGCTCGAAGCAGGGCTGTGCGTCGACACCACCCAGCTGTTCTCCGCGGGCTTCAGCTACGGCGGTGCGATGTCCTACGCCCTCGCCTGCGCCCGGGCGACCGTCTTCCGGGCCGTCGCGGTCTACTCCGGCGCCAACCTCAGCGGCTGCAACGGCGGCAACCAGCCCATCGCCTACATGGGACTGCACGGCCTGAGGGACAACGTGCTGCCGATCCAGTCGGGACGGGACCTGCGCGACACCTTCGTCCGGACGAACGGCTGCACCCCGCAGAACCCGCCCGAGCCTGCCTACGGCAGTCTGACGCACATCATCACCACCTACTCCGGATGCCGGTCGGGCTACCCCGTCGTGTGGGCCGCGTTCGACGGAGCAGGCCACGACCCCGGCCCGATAGACGGCTCCACCGGTGACGGCTGGCGCACGTGGACGTCTGCGGCGGTGTGGCAGTTCTTCACCCAGTTCGGCTCCAGCACATCACCGCCTCCGCCCCCGCCGTCGAGCAGCCAGGAGATCGTCGGCCAGCAGTCCGGGCGCTGCCTCGACATCAACAACTTCACCACCGCCAACGGCACCCAGGCACAGCTGTGGGACTGCAACGGCGGCTCCAACCAGCGGTGGACCCTTACCGCCGCCAAGCAACTGATGGTCTACGGCAACAAGTGCCTGGGCGTGGGCCAGTCCGCGGGCAGCGGCACCCCGGCGGCGATCTGGGACTGCAGCGGGCAGCCGGACCAGCAGTGGAACGTGAATCCCGACGGCACGATCACAGCGGCACAGTCCGGTCTGTGCCTGGACGCCGCCGGCCAGGCCACAGGCAACGGGACGAAGATCCAGCTGTGGACCTGCACGGGTGGCGCGAACCAGCAGTGGCGCCTGCAGAACTGACAGGCGGGCCAGGTACGGCACCCTGCCGACCTGGCCCGTGCGCACCGACGGCGGGGCGGCCGGGCCGATGCCCACCAGAAGCTCTCGCGTCCTGCTTGCGGGGCGCGAGACCTCTGTTTGCTGGAACCTGACGCAAGAAACGAGCATGACCTCCGGGCGACAGGTGTCACAGATCCAGGACGACGTCCTGTGCGGGTCTGCTGCAGCAGATGAGGATGTTGCCCTCGCCCGGCGGCTCGACCGGGTCCGGGGAGTAGTCCACGGCCCCTGACATCATGGCGAGCTCACACGTGTGGCAGACGCCCGTGCGGCACGACCACTGGACCGGCACGTCGCATGCCTCCGCGAGCTCCAGCAGGGAGTTCTGGTCGTCGTTCCACGGGACGGTCAGTCCGCTGCGGGCGAAGGAGACGGAGGGACCGGTGCCCGGAGCACCATCCGGCCGGTGCGGCGCCCTCGCCACGGGCGTGGACTTGATCCCCGGGGTGACGGAGGGGCCGCCGCTGAAGTTCTCGGTGTGCACGCGGGAGGGCCGCAGACCGGCCTTGACCAGTGCGTCGGTCATACCGTCCATGAAAGCCGCCGGTCCGCAGACGTAGGCGTCGGCATCGGTGGGCAGGCCCAGCGAGAGGATCCGCTCGCCGGAGATGCGGCCTGCTTCCGCGTAGTCCTTGCCGCGCTCGTCGGCGGGGTCGGGCCTGCTGTAGTAGACGACGGACCGTGCGTCGGCCAGGAGCGCCACCAGGTCACGCACCTCCTGGGCGAAGGGATGCGCACGGCCGTTGCGGGCGGCATGCAGCCACCACACCTGCCTGCGGGAGGCGGTGTCCGCCAGTGCGTGCAGCATGGCCAGCACAGGAGTCGCCCCGATGCCGGCGGACACCAGCACGACCGGCGTGTCACCACCGGTGAGGCAGAAGGTGCCGCGCGGTGCGGCGAACTCCAGGCTGTCGCCCGCCCGCACGTGCGTACGCATGTAGGTGCTCGCCAGGCCGTGCGGTTCCACCTTCACACTGATCCGGTACGTACCCGTGCCGGGCACGCCCGACAGCGAGTAGCTGCGGATCAGGGAAGTGCCGTCCTCCGCCGTGCGCATCCTCACGGTCAGGAACTGTCCCGGCAGTGCGGCGGGCAGGGCGGAGCCGTCGGCCGCGGCCAGACGAAGGGAGATCACGTCGTCGCTCTCTGGGCGGACGTCCGTGACCGTCAGAGGGCGGAAGCCGCGCCAGGCCGGGGGCGGGACGCCTGCCGCGGCGGTGAGACCGGCGCTGCCGGACGGCGTGGTCGCGCCCTTGTCGGCCTGTTCGAGCAGCTCGCGCATCGAGCCCTGCCAGCCGGGACTGAGAGCGGGTATGCGCAGGGCCCGGCGCACCTGGTCAGGGGTGTGACCGGAGAGGTAGAGGACGGAGTCGATCTCCTCGACGGTCATGGCTTCCGGCCCGGTGGAGACCTTGACGATCTGCTGCCCGGCCTCCACCTCGCCCTCCTCGATGACACGCAGGTAGAAGCCGGGCCGATGGTGGGCCACCAGCAGCGCCGCCATGCGCGGTTCGTTCAGACGCAGGCCGACCCGGTAGCAGGTCACCCGGGGCTGCGAGACCTCCAGAAGGGCTCCGCCGACCCGGTACCGGTCGCCGATGCAGACCTCGTCGTCGGGGAGCCCGTCGACCGTGAAGTTCTCCCCGAAGCTGCCTGGCGTCAGGTCGTCCCGGCCCAGTTTCCCGGACCAGAAGCGATAGGAGTCGAGTTGGTAGACCAGCACGGCCCGCATCTCCCCGCCGTGCCCGTCCAGGTCCCCCTGACCGTCACCGTCGATGTTCAGCCGCCGCACCATCCTCGGCCCCGACACGGGCTGCTTGTGCACCCCGGTGTACACGGTCCTGCCGTGCCAGGAGACGTCCTTCGGCATCCCCACGTTGACTGAGATCAAGGTGGCCACCGCTCGCCCTCCTCGTCCACCCTCAGCCGGTCACACGGCCGAGGGATCCGTGGCTGTAACCGCTTATGTGTCCAGGTGCGTTTCCGGCGCGAAGGAAGGCGTGGACACCGTCCGGCCCGAAGATCTCGTCGCGCTCACCCCAGACGGCCGGCAGCGGCCCCATTCCCGGGGAAATGCTGACTCCTGAATTCAACTTTTCTGCTCAGCCGGCCGAATTGTTCGATTTCACACTAGACCCGGCCGCCGACGGGAGCCACCTCCGCGCTGGCGGTCGTCCGCCGTTCCTCTACCGACTGGGCCCGGAAGGCGCCCGCAAAGTACTGGACGACATCCAGGCAGCACCTGTCGAACTGCTGGACGTCGAGGAAAAGTGGATCACCGTTCCGGCGGAGGTGGGTGATGTCGGAGTCCGTGTCGTGAAACCCCCGAACGCGGGCGCTCCCCTGCCTGTCACCCTCTACGTACATGGCGGAGGATGGATCCTGGGCAACGCGGGCACCCACGACAGGCTGGTGCGGGAACTGGCCGTGAGCGCACGGACGGCGGTTGCCTTCGTCGAGTACGACCGCTCTCCCGAGGCCCACTACCCGGTGGCGATCGAGTAGGCCTACGCGACCGCGCGGTGGCTGAACACGAACGGCGCGGCCGAGGGCCTGGACGTGTCCCGCCTGGCGGTCGCCGAGGATTCCGTCGGGGGCAACATGGCCGCCGCGTTGGCGATCCTGGCCAAGCGGCGTGGTGATGGCCAAGGCCATGGCCTGGTTCTGGGACGCCTACACGACCGAACCGGAACAGCGTCTCGAACCGACCGCGTCCCCCCTGCGGGCCGCCGAGGAGGAGCTGTCCGGACTGCCGCCCGCTCTGGTCGTCGTGGACGAGAACGACGTCCTGCGTGACGAGGGCGAAGCCTATGCCCGCCGCCTGAGCCAGGCCGGTGTGCCCACGACCAGCGTCCGCTACAACGGCATCTTCCACGACTTCATGATGCTCAATCCCGTCCGGCCCACGCAGGCTTCGACGGCAGCGATCGAGCAGGCCGTCCACACCCTCCGCAAGGCGCTCGGCACCGCCTGAGGTGCCGCCCCGGGAAGTGCGACGCCCCTCACTCGTGGAAGGATCTCGATCATGACGACACGTGAGGTGGTGGAGCGGTTCTTCGGGCTGCTGGGCGCCGGGGACCCGGACGCCGTGGTCCCGGTCTTCGCGGACGACATCGACTGGTACGTCCCCGGTTCGCCGTCCCTGCCCTGGACCGGGCACCGTTCCAAAGGTGCGGAGGTGACCGATTACCTCAGGACCCTCGGCGACAACATCGTCCCGGAGAGAAACGTGGACCAGGTGGACGCGCTACTGGTCGACGGCGAACACGCGGTCATGCTGGGGCGGTTCACACGCGTGGCCAAGAGCACCGGCCGCACCTGCGAGATGCCTGTCGCCATGCACTTCCGCGTCGAGAACGACCGGATTGTCCAGCTCCATCTGTACGAGGACACGCTCAAGGTGTTCCAGGCGTACACCGACTGACCCCCTGCCTTGCCGCTCTTCGACGAGGAGCCCGCCGGCCACCAGCCGAAGCAATCGGGCATGTGAGCCAAGGGTGATGGCCCCCTGTTCGGCCGGTCAGGACCCTTCCGCGCCGTCAGACTCGTAGGAGGGAACGCTTCGGGGGGCGTAGGTATGGGCGAGACGGGGCTTGGTGTGACGGACCACGGCGTCCATCGCCCGCGCGCGGTGCCGCGGCACGTGGCCTGCGTGATGGACGGCAACGGCCGCTGGGCGCAACGGCGTTCGCTTCCACGAACGGCGGGCCACCGGGCTGCGGAGACCACCGTCATCGACATCATCGAGGCGGCACGGGCGGCCGGAGTCGAGTGGCTCAGCCTGTACGCCTTCTCCACGGAGAACTGGAACCGTCCCGGCGCCGAGGTCGACTACCTGATGCGTTTGGTCCGCCGGGTTGTGCGCAAGCACGCGCCGCTGCTGCTCGCCCGCGGCATCCGCTGCCGCTTCCTCGGGGCCGGGGACCCGCGCATCCCCCGTGCACTGGCCCAGGACTTCGACGATCTGGCGACGCTGACCGCCGACAACCAGGGGATGACGCTCACCGTCGCCTTCGACCACGGCGGACGCCGGGACATCGTCGAGGCCGCCAGGTCGCTGATTCGCAGCGGGACACCCGCCGATGACGTGACGGAGCGGCTCTTCGCGAACCACCTGCCGTTCCCCGACACCCCGGACGTCGACCTCGTCATCCGTACCTCCGGCGAGCAGCGCATCTCCAACTTCATGCTCTGGCAGGTCGCCTACGCCGAGTGGGTCTTTCCCGAGGTGCTCTGGCCGGACTTCCGGGCCCCTGACTTCCTCGCCTGCCTGCACACCTACCGGCGCCGTGACCGCCGCTTCGGCGGCGTACCGCCCCAGACGAACGGAGACCCGTCATGACGACTGGACCCACGGGAACGGCCGACGAAGCACCCCTGTTCGGCCCGGAATCGCAGTTCCGCGCCTTCTTCGACGACCCGCGCTGGGCGCTGGCCATGATCCGAGCCACCGTCCTGGAGGCCGCCCACCCGCAGATCGGCGCAGCCCTCGCCGACAACTCCACCTTCGTCGCCCACCCCTGGCGTCGGCTGCGCAACACCTTCCTCAGCATGCGGCGCATGTTCGACGGCGACCCAGCCGTACGAGAACGGGAGGCCGCCCGGCTCAACAGGCTGCACGCCCGCATGAGCGGCTCCGACTCCCGCGGCCGCGCCTACGACGCCATGGACCGCGCGACCCGCGCCTGGGTCGTCGCCACCCTCTACGAGAGCGCCGTCACCATGTGCCGACTGAGCGGTCAGCCGCTCGACCAGGACACCATGGAGCGCATGTACGCCGAGTACCGCGCGTTCCTCGCCGCGCTCGACGGCGACGCCGGGGAACTCCCCGAGGACCTGAACGACTTCTGGCGGTACTTCGACAGGGTCGTCGAGGACGAGCTGGAGAACACCGAGGCAGCCCGCATCATCCTCTATCGGCTCTTCGACCACCTGCCCGCCCCGGCACTGCTGGACGGCGCGCCGACGCTGTGGGCGGCCGGCCGGGCCGTCGTCGGTCCGCTCCTCGGCGCCATCACCGTCGCCTCGCTTCCCGAGCCCTACCGGCGCAGGGCCGGCCTGCCCGAGATGCCCGGCGCCCCGACCCTCATGCAGGGCGCCTACCTCGCCGCCGGGCTCACCCGTTTCCTGCCCGAGGGCTGGATCAATGCCGAAACCATCATCGAGACCCTCTCCCTCTCGCCCGACAGCGACGACCCCCGCGCCCGGACCGTGACCGCGCTGCGCGCCCGCATGAAGCGGGCATCGGCCCTGCTCCGCCTCCTCACACCACGCAGCGGTGACACCGGCCCCGACCCTGACCTCGCTGCCGCGTCGGCCACGGGAGAGGGCGGGCGCTCGGCGGAGGAGTTCTTCCATCAGGTGCTGGACCAGACCGGCGACGGCCACCTCGACTGGCCTGACCTCGCCGCCATGGCACGCGAACTGGCCACCCGCCTCGACCTGGACGAACCCGAGGAGACCCGGCTCTACGACGCCTTCGCCGCCTGGTGGCGCGAGCTCCAGGCCGCCCTCGACACGGACGGCGACGGCCGGGTCAGCGCCGACGAGTACGCCGCCGCCGTACCCTCTCTCGCCGGTCCCGCGCTCATCCGCGTCGCCGAGGTGCTCTTCGACGCCGCCGACAAGGACGGCAGCGGGACCATCAACGCGGACGAACACCGGGCGCTCTTCCGCACCGCCTTCCACCGCGACCTCACCACCACCGACAGCACCTACGGCCGCAGCGCCTTCGTCGGCGACTTCCTTTCCTTCATGTCCGGCCGCCGCAGGAACTCCGCTTACGACCCCCTTCTCGCCGACGCCTGACGCACTCGAGAACCGGGCTTCCATGAACCCGTGGGGGATCGTGATCGTGGGGTGTGACCGAGGTACGCGTCGAGAGTCAACGGGACGGTCTTGAAGCCCTGAGTGCCTGCTCTGCCGGCGGCAGAACGGCGGCCCGGCCGGGCTCGACGGTCCCTACAGTCCAGTCGCATGACGACGATTACGACGCGTACGGTGCAGTACCGGGCCGACGGTTTGACCATGGTCGGGCACATCGCGCTCCCGGCCGGTGCCGACCGCCGGCCCGCAGTGCTGCTCGGACCAGAGGGCATGGGGCTCAGCGACGTCGAGCGCCGCCGGGCCGATGCTCTCGCCGAGCTGGGATATGTGGCGCTGGCCTTCGACCTTCACGGCGGGCGCTATGTGGGTGACCCCGAGGAGATGCTGGCCCGTTGCATGCCACTGCTCGCCGATCCCGACCGGATGCGGCGCCTCGGCCACGCGGCACTCGACGAGTTGCGCACCGAGCCCCGAACGGACCCCGACCGGATCGCCGCCATCGGCTACGGCACCGGGGGAGCCATCGCGCTGGAGCTCGGGCGAGCCGGCGCCGACCTGCGCGCGATCGGGACAGTCAACGCGACTACCACGGGCCGACCGGGCGAGGCAGCGCGCATCCGCTGCCCGGTGTGGGCCGGAGTCGGCTCGGAAGACCCGATCATGCCGCCTGCGCAACGGAACGCGTTCACCGCCGAGATGCAGGCCGCGGGCGTCGACTGGCGCCTTACGGTCTACGGCGGCGCCTTGCACGCCTTCCACCACCCCCCGGTCGACCACCCCGTGGTCCCCGGCGTCGGCTACCACCCACAGCACGCGCAGCGAGCCTGGCGCGACGTCGTCGACCTGCTCGCCGAGTGCCTGCCGGTGACGGAGAACCGGGAGGCATGACCCAGACAAACACGCTGGCGCCGGGCCAGGCCGGCGTCGCGCGCCTACAGTCTCTCCCCCCCCGCGGCCCTATGGCACAGGCACAGGTCGGCTGTGACTCGACCGTGCGGGCCGCCCTACTGCTCGGGGCGTGGTTTGGCCTGGGTGGCGTGGCGGGCGGCCTTGTAGGTCTCGGGCAGGAAGCGGTGTTCGATGGCGGTGCGCTTGGTGGCGGCGTTGCCGCCGACGACTTCGGCGCGGCCGTTCATCAGGGCGAGGAAGCCCTGGCGGGCGACTTCCTTGCGGCTGTTCTTCTTCATGCCCGGGCCGAAGGCGGTGTTGTTCATGCCGGCGCGGGCGTGGAAGTCGCTGTCGGTGGCGCCGGGCATGAGGCAGGTGACGGAGACGCCGTGTTCCTTGAGTTCCTCGCGCAGCCCGAGGGCGAACATGCGGGTGAAGGCACGGGAGGGTCCGTAGACGGTTTCGTAGGGGGTGGGCAGGGTCGCCGACAGCGACGAGGTGATCAGGATGCGGCCGCGTCCGTTGGCGGACATGTGCCGGGCGACGTGCTTGGCCAGGTGGACGACGGAGGCCACGTTCAGCTGGATGAGGGAGAGTTCGTCGTCGAGGTCCGTGTCGAGGAAGGCACCGCCGATGCTGCGGCCGGCGTTGAGGACCGCTGCCTCCAGCGGCCGTCCGGCCTGCTCCACCGCCCGCCACACCGTCTCGACGCCCTCGCTGTGGGAGAGGTCGACGCGTACGGGGGTGACGTGGACGCCGTGCCGTGCGAGATCGGCAGCCGCCTGGTCGGTGTGCTCGCTGCGGCCGGTGGCGATCAGATCGAAGCCGTTGATGGCGAACAACTCCGCGAGTTCGTAGCCGATGCCCGCGGAGGCCCCGGTTACCAGGGCGAGGGGGCGGGGGGAGGCGGTGCTGCTCATGCGCGGTGCTCCGTTTCGTACGCGGCTGGAGGTGGGTTCACCAGTCCTGACGGGTGGGGTGGATGACGATGTCGTTGACGGTGACGTCGGCGGGCTGGTCGAGGGCGTAGACGACGGCGTCGGCCACGCGGTCGGGGTGGATGGCGTCCTCGTTGAGGTCCTGAGCGATCGTCCTGCCGTCGGTGTCGGTGACCTTGTCCGCCCAGCCGGTGTCGATGACGCCGGGGCTGATCATGGAGATCTGGATGCCGTGCGGGACGCCGACCTCCTGGCGGAGGCTGTCGGTGATGCCGCGGATGAAGAACTTGGTGGCGCTGTAGACACCGCTGGCGCCGCCTACGCGGATACCCGCCACCGAGCTGAGGTTGAGGATGTGGCCGGACTGGCGGGCGATCATGCCGGGCAGGACCGCGCTGATGGCGTGCAGGTAGCCGCGGAGGTTGGTGTCGATCATCTTGTCCCAGTCGTCGACGGCGCGGTCGGACCACTTGGAGAAGAGCATGAGGCCGGCGTTGTCGACCATGTGGTCGACGGGGCCGTACTCGGCGGCGGCGAATTCCATCAGGCCCTCGACGTCGTCCAGGCGGGTGACGTCGGTCCTGCGGGCGGTCGCGGTGCCGCCCGTGTCGCGGATCTCGGTGACCAGGGTGTTGAGCCCGTCCGTGTTCTTCCGGGCGGCGAGGACGACGTGAGCACCGCGCGCGGCCAGGGCCCGGGCGGTGGCCGCGCCGATGCCGGAGGAGGCGCCGGTGATGACGCTGACGCGGCCCTGGAGGTGGTTGCCGTGGCTGTCTGACATGGTGGCAGTCTCCTTACGTGGAGCGGTGTTCAGGCGCTGCGCGCGCGGGGGGCGAAGTCGAGGAACATGCGCACGAACTCCTCGGGCACCCAGTGGCCGGCGTCCTTACGCACCCGGGCTGAAGTCAGGCGGGGGCGTCGAAGTCGGCCGACTTCGTCAGCGCCTCGTTCGCGCGGATCTCGGCGAGCATCGACTCCAGCTGCTCGATCGCCATGCCGTACGCCGGAGCGCCCAGCAGCAGGCGCTGGGGGTGGGTGTCGGCGGCGAGGGCGGTGATGATCGCCCGGGCGGCGGCGTGCGGGTCGCCGGGCTCCTTGCCGGTGTCCGCGCGGAACGCGGCGCGCTGGGCGCCGACCGTGTCCGTGTAGTCGGCGATCTCCCGCTCGGGCAGGGTCTCGTTGGCGGACCGGCCGGCCCAGTCGGTACGGAAGGGGCCGGGTTCGACGAGCAGCGTGGTGATGCCCAGTGGGGCGACCTCCTGGCGCAGGGCGTCGGTCAGGCCCTCGACGGCGAACTTGGTGGTGGCGTAGTAGCCGACGGCCGGGAAGGCGCGCAGTCCTCCGATGGAGGAGAAGTTCACGATCGTTCCAGAGCGGCGCGCGCGCATGCCCGGCAGGACGGCCCGGGTGACGTCGGACAGGCCGAAGACGTTGATGTCGAAGATCCGGCGGATCTCCTCGTCAGTGCTCTCCTCCACGGCGGCGAAGTAGCCGATGCCGGCGTTGTTGACCAGCACGTCGATGCCGCCGAAGTGCTTCTCCGCGGCCGCGACGGCCTCCCTGACCTGCGCGCCGTCGGTGACGTCGAGGGGCAGGCCGAGCGCCTGGTCGTTGCCCTCGACGAGATCCTTGACCTGCGCGATATTGCGGGCGGTGACGACCGCCCGGTGGCCGGCAGCGAGGACCTCCTGGGCCAGGGCACGGCCGAAGCCGGTCGAGCAGCCGGTGATGAACCAGACCTTCTGCGAAGCAGTCACGATGCGGATCTTCCCCAAGAAACGGGCGCACCCTCCCACGGCGACCGACGACGGGTGACGCCGGCACGGGGTGCTGCGTACAGGGAAAGCGGCGCCCGCCCCCGCCGGTGCCACGCACACGGCAGGCGGGCCGCGGACCCTTTGAAGGTCACTGCGATGGCCGCCCCACCATTCATGCACGCCGCGAAGCAGCACGCCAAGCCATGAACGGGGGCCACTGCTACCGGGGAAAAACCTTCCCCCTCACGCCGGTGGAACCCCGCCGCATGCCGGGGAACACTGGACGCCATGGCGAACAATGCCGAGGAGATCAAGAAGTTCCTGCGCACCCGGCGTGACGCGGTCCGCCCCTTCCAGGTCGGCCTGGCGAACTACCCGGGCCGGCGGGTACCCGGCCTGCGCCGCGAAGAGGTCGCACAGCTCGCCGGCGTCAGCGTGGACTACTACACCCGCCTCGAACAGGGACGCCTCACCAGCGCCTCCGAAGGCGTCATCCTCTCCATCGCCGAGGCCCTGCACCTCACCCAGGCCGAGACCCAGTACCTGCGCGACCTGCTGCGCCCCCAGCCCCGCCGGTCCGCGGAAGCGGCGCCGCCCCAGAAGGTGCGGCCGGAGCTGCTGCGCATGCTGAACGGACTGCACGATCAGCCCGCCTTCGTCCTCGGCCGCCGCAACGAGGTCCTGGCCTCCAACGACCTCCTCGACGCCCTGCTCACCCCGTTCAACCACCGCCCACCCGGCGAGCGCAACCTGCTGCGCTGGATGCTCCTCGACCCCGCCGCCCGCTCCCTCTACCTCGACTGGGCGCAGGTCACCTCCGAGGTCGTCGGCGTGCTGCGCGCCGAGGCCGGCCGCAACCCTCACGACCCGCAGATCGCCGCATTCGTCGCCGAACTGAGCACGGAATCCCCCGAGTTCCGCACCTGGTGGGCTGAGCGGACCGTCGTCGAACGCACCTGGGGCACCAAACGGTTCAACCACCCCGTCGTCGGCCGCCTCGACATCACCTACGAGGCCCTCTCTCTGCCCGGCGACCCCGATCAGATCCTCTTCGTCTACGCCGGCAGGACCGACGACGATCTCGAAAAACTGCGCATCCTCGCCAGCTGGTACGCCCGGTCCACCCGCCCTTCCGACACCGCCGGCAAGGACACCACCCAGCCGCAGCCCGACAAGGCGGCCGGTCAGGACTCCCGCCACGCGTAGTCCCGCCACGGCGCCGTGCGTCGCGTACGCCTGCCGCACCCGCAGAGCGGATCGTCGGGCGCCGTTTCCCCGCCCGGGAAGCCCGTGATCACTGCCGCGGTAGTGCAGCCGTAGGATCCCGGCGGTGGGGGTCGAGGAGCAGCAGCCCGGCTGCGGGCAGGGCGAGGACGCGGCCGGCCGACGACCGACGCGGACTCTTCGGCGTCGGTCCACAGCGAACGGTCAGGAGGCCCTGCGCTCAGCGGGGGTACAGCCCGCCGTCGAGGGTGATCACCTTGTTGGTCAGATAGCCGTTGGTGACCATCGAGAGGGCCATGGCGGCGACCTCGTCGGGTGTGCCGAGGCGTCCGACCGGGATGGGCGCGGGCAGTTTCCCGCCCGCACCGGCGTCGGCGGGCAGGATTCGGGTGCCTCCGACGAGGGCGGGAGCGAGGGCGTTGACCGTGACGCCGGCGGCGGCGACACCGGCCGCCAGGGAATGGGTCAGCCCGTGCAGGGCCGCCTTGCTGGCGGCGTAGTGCGGCCCGATGATGCCGCCGTTGAAGGCCGCGATCGACGAGACGAACAGGACCCGGCCCCAGCCGCGCTCGACCATGCCGGGAAGGGCGGCCTGAGCCATGAGGAAGGGCGCGCGCACGTTGACGGCCATGGTGGAGTCCCAGGTGTCGACGTCGATGTCGGCCCAGGACAGCTGCTTTCCGGCGCCCGCTCCCGCGATGAGGAGGTCGACCGGCCCCAGTGCGCGGGAGGTCCGCTCGACCAGCTCGGTGGCGGCTGCCGCCTCGGACAGGTCCGCCTGGAGGGTGAGCGCCCGGCCGGAGCCGTGGAGCGAGTTGATCTGCATGGCGGTGTTCTCGGCGTCCTCGCCGTGGCTGCCGTAGACGAGGGCGACACGGGCTCCGGCGTCCGCGAGGCGCAGGGCGACGGCCGTTCCGATGCCGCCGGAGCCTCCGGTGACCAGTGCGGTGCGGTCGGCGAGCGGGATGGGGGAGATGTCGTTCATCGGGATTCCTCGGATGGTGGGGGAGTGGGGTTTCCCGTGCGGATGAAGGTCAGCCGCCGTTGAACTGCGCCTGGACGGCGGCACGGCCGAAGTGGGTCCTGGTCTCGCGGATGGGGCCGGCGGGTGATCGCGGCCACGTGCCGGGCGTGGGCCGGCCACCGCGCTCACCGGGACGGGGCCGGCTGTGCCGACTCGTCGGCGTTCTCCTCGGCGTTCCCCTCACCGGTTCCCGCGGTACGGCGCCCGCCCTCGCCGACCCCGTACGTCATCACGGCCGATGCCACGGCGAGGGCGATGAGCGCGGGGACCGCCCACCACCCGAAGTGCGTGTAGGCGCGGATGCCGAGCCAGGACCCGGCGCTTGCGCCGAGGAACGAGCAGGTCATGTAGCCCGTGTTGAGCCGGCTGTGAATCTCCGGACGCAGGGCGAAGATCCGGGCCTGGTTGGCGACCTGCCCGCATTGCACCGCCACGTCGATCAGGAGCAGCCCCGCGGCCAGAGCCACGATCCCGGCGACACCGCCGAGCGAGCCGGCCATCAGCGCGCCCGCCGCGGCGAGCCCGGCCCCGGCACACCACAGGTTGACACGGTCGGCGCCGTAGCGGTCCACCCACTTCCCGGCGGAGGGGGCCAGGAACATGCTGCCCGCGCCGACCAGGGCGAGCACGCCCACGGCCTGCGTGTCCATGCCGTAGCGCGGTCCGGTGACGAACAGCGCGACCGCGGTCCAGGCGGCGCTGAACCCTCCGAAGACGGCGACCTGGAAGAGCACGGACCGGCGCAGTGCCTTCTCCGTACGCAGCAAGCGCAGGGTGTCCGCCAGGAGCGCCGGATAGCCGGTGCCGACGTCGGGGACGGTGGTGGGTAGGGCGGCGCCGAGCACCACGGCGAGCAGTGCGGTGAGCACGGCGGCGACCAGATACGGAGCCCGCCAGCCCAGGTGCGCACCGAGAACACCGCCGAAGGCGCGGGCCAGCAGGATGCCGCCGACCAGCCCGGCCTGCAGAGTGCCGATCACACTGCCGCGCCGCTCGGGGGTGACGAGCCCGGCCGCCATGGGGAGGAGGATCTGCGGCACCACGGTGGCCAGGCCGACCAGCGTCCCGGCGGCGAGCAGGGGACCGGCCCCGGGAGCGAGCCCCGCGGCCAGCAGCGCCACGCTGGTCACTGCGAGCAGCGTGGTGACCAGTGGCCGACGGGGGAGGCGGTCCCCGAGCGGGACGAGCAGGAAGATCCCGGCGGCGTAGCCGAGCTGGGTCAGGGTCGCGAGAGTGGTGGCCGTGCTGTCGGAGACGTCCAGACCCCGTGCGACGAGCGGCGTGATGGCCTGCGGGAAGTACGCGTTGGCCACGGTGACACCGCAGGCCAGCGCCATGACGAGGGGAAGCCGGCGGCCGAGGGCCGTCGGCGTGGGCGCCGCGGGGGGTGTGGTGCGGGACATGTGGCCGAACACTCCTTTCGACGATGTTCCGTACGCGTCACGCTCGAACGAACTGGTTGGTTCGATTGCCGGAAGTCAAGCGTGGCACGACACCTCACGAGGGTCAAACGAACCGGTTCGTTATCATGGGCACATGGCCTACGACTCCGCAGCGACGAAAGAGCGCATCATCACGGCGGCGACCGCCGAGTTCGCGGCGCACGGAGTCGCGGGCGCCCGCGTCGACCGCATCGCCACTGCGGCCAAGGCCAACAAGCGCGCGATCTACGACTACTTCGGCGACAAGAACAAGCTCTTCGCCGTCGTCCTGGAGCGTCGTCTCGCCGAACTGGCCCAGGCCGTCCCCCCGGCGCAGGACCTGCCCGGCTATGCCGAGCGGCTCTTCGAGTACCACCGAGCGCACCCCGAGGCCCTTCGGCTGGTGATGTGGGAAGCCCTGGAGATCGGCGACGGACCGGTCCCCGCGGAGGAGGAGCGCACCCGTCACTACGGCGACAAGGTGACCGCCGCCCAGGCCGGTGATCCGGACGCCGACGCCCGTACGCGTGTGTTCTTCACTCTCGCGCTGGCGAGCTGGAGCGTCGCCATGCCGCAGCTGCGGCGCATGGTGCTCGGCGGCGACTTCGGTATGGACCGGCTCCGGCAGGAGGTCGCTCGTGCTGTGGCGTCGCTTCCTCCGGACGGTTCACCGGGGCAGTCCGACCGCCGGCCTTGACCGGTCGTCCCGCCCCGGACAGGTCCGGAGCCACGAAAGTCGGTCAGGGACGCCCCCGCCGCGCCACCTCGCCCAGCCAGGCCAGGCTCGGCCGCGGTCGGCGCTCGAAGGTCTCGCGGTCGAAGGCGATCAGCCCCTGCTGCGGCTTCCACGACCCCCAGCGGAAGTTGTCCAGGGCGCTCCAGTGCAGGTAGCCCCGGACATCGATGCCGTCGTCCACCGCCGCGAACAGATGACGCAACGCCTCGTCGGTGTAGCCGATGCGGCGGGTGTCGTCGGCGGTGGCGATGCCGTTCTCGGTGACGAGGATCGGCACACCTCCGGTGGCCCGCCACGCGTGGCGTACCGCGAGGCCGAGGGCGTCGGGCCGGTAGGCCGTGCCGACCTGGGTGTTGTCGGGATGCGGCGGGTGCGGTTCGATGCCGTCGGGACCGACCCATTCACTGGAGTACGACTGCACACCGACGAAGTCGTCCTCGCGCGCCGCCTCCAGGTACAAGTCCTCCCATACGTACCGGACTTCGCGGAGTCGATCCTCGGCTCCGGGCCGGCCCACGAACGCCCGGTTGGCGAGGGTCCAGCCGACGGCGGCGTCCGTGCGTGCACGCAGAACCGCGCGGGCCGCGTGATGGGCGTCGATGAGGACCGCGCCGATCTCCGGGTCCGGGGCGGGCAGTTCGGGCCGCACGGTGTCGGAGAGCATGTTCTCCGCTGTCGTGTCGGCTCGACGAGTGAGCAGGTGACGCTCGACGGTGATCATCATCGCCAGCATGTTGGGTTCGTTGAGGGTCGCCACGTACGGCACGCCTTCGAGGATGGCGCTCACCTGCTCCACGTAGGCGACGAACCGCTCCACCGCCCGCTCGCCGAGCCAGCCGCCCGACTCACCGAACCAGCGGGGGTTGGAGAAATGGTGCAGCGTGACGACAGGGGTGAGGCCGAGGCCGAGCGCGGTGTCGACCATGCGGCGGTAGTGGGCGAGTTGGGCGCGTGAGAAGTGACCCGGTACGGGTTCGATCCGTGCCCACTCGACGCCGAACCGGTAGGCGGTGAGCCCGGCTTCTGCCAGCAGACGCATGTCCTCGCCGTAGCGGTGGTAGCTGTCGCACGCGTCGCCGCTGCGCTCCAGTCCCGGGATCAGGCCCTCGCGGGCCCACCAGTCGCTGTTGACATTGTTCCCCTCGACTTGGTGCGGGGAGGTGGAAGCGCCCCAGAGGAAGGCCGAGTTGTCCATGAGCTGCCCTTCGTACGGTGGTCGGGGACGCGATGTCAGACGGTGCTGCCGCCGTCCGCGAGCAGGGTGCTGCCCGTCATGAACATCGAGAGGTCGCTGACGCAGAAGAACGCCACGCGGGCGATGTCGTCGGGTGTGCCGACGCGGCCGACCGGGCTGGTCGCCATCAGCGGCATAGCGTCCGGCTCCACGTGGGCGGCGGCCGCCATCATCTGCTGGTTGCCCTCGGTCGGCACGTAGCTCGGCGCGACACCCAGCACGCGGATGCCCTGGGGCGCGAGCTCCAGTGCGCTCTGCCGGGTCAGTCCCCGTACGGCGTGCTTGGAGGACACGTACGCGGCGAGGGCCGGTGCGCCGGCCCGGAAACCCGCGGTGGAGCAGATGTTGACGATGACGCCGCCCGAGGTCATCAGGCGGGCGGCCTCACGGGTGCCGGCGAGCGTGCCGCGGGCGTTGACGGCGAAGACGCGGTCCCACGTCTCGTCGTCCGTCATCGGGATCGGGACGGCGGGAAAGACGCCGGCGTTGTTGACCCAGGCGTCGAGACGCCCCCAGCGCTCGACCGCGAGATCCGCGGCGGCGCGTACGGAGGCGGAGTCCGTGACGTCCATCGCGGCGCCGGCCGCCTCGACGCCGTAGCGGTCGGCGAGGTCGGTGGCGGCGGTCTCGGCGAGGGTGTCGTCGACATCACCGACGAGCACCCGGGCGCCGGCCTCCGCGAGGCGGGCGGCAATCGCCTTGCCGAGGCCGCGTCCGCCGCCGGTCACCACGGCGACGCGGTCGGTGAGGGAGACGAGTCGGGAGAGGGGGGATGCGGAGACATCGGGCATGGGCATGGAAAGGAATCCCTTCGAGGTCGGATGAGTGCGGGGTCAGGCGACCGGCACCGGTGTGGGCGCGGGGCACGTGGCGCGCACACGGCCGGGGCCGACGTCCCGTGAGGAGCCGTCGGGGAGGACCACGGTGGCCGCCGACCCGGACGGCACCTCGACGTCGAGCCGGAAGGTGCCGTCCTCGACGGACCAGTCGACGGCGATGGTGCCCTGCGGCCCCTCGAACGTCCCCGAGGCCCAGGTGACGTCGGCGCCGAGGACGGGAGCGACGAGGAAGGACTGCCAGGCGGTCGACCCGGGCGCCTGGCGAAGTCCGAGCAGGTGGCTGTGCAGGAAGCGGACGACGGCGCCCTTGCTGTAGTGGTTCAGCGAGGCGGTGGCCTGACCGTTCTCGTCCACGCCGTCCCAGTCCTCCCAGACGGTGGTCGCGCCCCGGTCGAGCATGCCGAGCCAGGACGGCTGGGTGCGCCGGGTCAGGACGGCGTAGGCGATGTCCGCGTGGCCGGTGTCGGCGAGCACGGGGAGCAGGTCGGCGGTCGACAGGAAGCCGGTGTCGAGGTGGTGGTCGGCCTCGCGGACGAGGGTGACGAGATGGTGCGCGGCGGCTGCCCGCAGCCGCGCCGGGACCAGGTCGAAGGCGAGGGCGCGGACGTAACTCGCCTGGGTGCCCACGGCCGTACGGCCCTCGGCGTCCAGGAATTCGGTCCGCCACGCGGTGCGGATGTGCTCGCTCAGCTCGCCGTAGCGCAGTGCGTCCTCGCCCTTGCCGAGTACGGCGGCGATCGACGACAGCGTACGGACGGAGCGGTAGAGGTACGCGGTGCCGATCTCGCCCTTGTCGGCCATGAACCAGCCCATGGGGTCGCGGGCCACCGGGTCGATGAGCGAACCGTCCGCCGCGCGTTTCTTCGGCTCGCACCACTCACCCCAGTGGAACGTGCCGTCCCACACATACCGCTCGTGCGGCAGCGGCTCGGCGGAGCGCTCGACGCGCGAGGCGTGACGGGCCGAACCGGCCGCGCCCAGCGCGAAGTTCACCCAGGCGACCATGGCGTCCCAGTTCTCCGCGAGGGCGACGTGGTCGCCGTACGTCTCGTACAGCACCCACGGCACGTGCACGATCGCGTCACCCCAGCCGGCCGAGCCGGTGATGTGCTCGACCGTCGGATCCGGGTGGTTCTTCAAGTGGTTGGCGTCGGGGGAGGAGTTGACGATCCTGCCGTCGGGCAGCTGGTCGTCGCGCACCGAGCGCAGCCACTTGCGGGAGAACCCGTCGACGTCGAACATCCGCACCGCCGTCGACACGAACACCTGGTAGTCGCCGGTCCAGCCGAGGCGCTCGCGGGTCGGGCAGTCGGTCGGGACGTCCACGGCGTTCCCGCGGAAGCTCCAGCGGGCGACGTCGTACAGGCGGGTGAGGCCGGGATCACTGCACGTGAAGGTGGCGGTCGGACGGAGGTCGGAGTGGACGACCTCGAGGGACAGCGCCGAGGCGTCCAGCTCCGTGCCGTCGTCGCGGTGCACCTTGGCGTAGCGGAAGCCGTGGATCGTGTGCCGGGGGGTGAAGGAACCGGTCGTGCCGTCGGAGACGACCTCGTCCCGCTGCACGAAAGCCCTGGGCTCTTCCCCAGGGCGGGCGCTGTCGAGATGACCGGTCGTCAGATCACCGTCGCCGTCGACGTGTTCCCCGTGGTCGAGTGTCGTGCGCGTGCCGGCGGGTCCCAGGTGTGTGAGGCGTACGCGGCCCGAGGCGTTCTGGCCGAAGTCCACCACGCAGCTGCCCGGCGCGATACGCGTCACGCCCACCGGCTCCAGGAGCCCGATGCGGCGTACGGGCGGCGCGGGGGAGTAGTCGACGGGCGGCGCGTCGACGGCGTCGACCTCGACGGGCACCGGCTCCGGGCGGGGTGCGGTGAGGTCGGTCGTCTGGCCGTCCATGAGGTCGGCGCGTACGACGGCGCCGGGCCGGGAGGTCCAGCCACGGTCGGTGCCGCACACCATGGTCCAGGTGCCGTCGGCGTCCTGAAGGTGCAGTTCGAGCCGGGCCGCGGTGCGCGTGCCCCACCGGGCCGGCCTGCGCCAGGCGCCCGCCTTGCCGCGGTACCAGCCGTCCGAGAGCACGATCTCGATCTCGTTGCGGCCTTCGCGCAGCGCCTCGGTGACGTCCTCGGCCTGCGCGTACAGCGTGTCGGAGTACGAGGTCGAACCCGGTGCGAGCTCGGTGTCGCCGACCCGGTGACCGTTGAGGATCACTTCGTAGACGCCGAGCGCGGTCGCGTACAGCCGTGCCTTCGTCCAGGGCCGGTCGAGGAAGACGGCGCCCTGAAGGCTGTACGCGGGGTGGTTCGCCTGCTCGCGGTCGACGTCCGTCTCCGGTGGGGATATCCACGCGGCCGTCCAGTCCGGTGCGAGCAGCCCGACCTCGAACCGGGCCGGCCGCGACCATGCCGACAGCTCGGCGCCCCGGCGTACCCGCACCCGCCAGCTCACGGTGGCGCGGCTGGGCGGTGGCGGCCACGGCCAGGGAACGAAAAGGTGGTCCGGCGAGGTGACGTCGACCTGGAGATCGGTGTCGTCGACACGCGCCTGAAGCACATGGCCGTCCTGTTCCGTCCAGCGGTCGGGCAGCCGCCACGACAGATGAGGGCGGTCGCCGCAGACGACCAAGGAGCCCTCGGCGCTGTGGGTCCGCAGGTACGTGGGTGCGGGCTCGGACATGGTTCTCCGTAGGGTGCGGGTGTCGAGCGGGGAGGATGGAGCGCAGCGAGGAATCTCAGCGCACGGAACGTACGCGCGTGAAGACGATCAAGCCGCCCACCAGCGCGAACACCGCGCCCGTCAGATAGAGCGCGGTGTAGTTCCTGGTGTCGCCGGAGGCGCCGACGGTGATGATCAGTGGGGCGACGATCGGGGCGAGCGCACTCGGGATCTTCTGTGAGAAGGCGACCACGGCCATGTACCGGCCGGCCTCCGCGCGGCTGGGCAGCACGGCCATCACGATCGCCTGGTCGACGGCGCTGAACAACGCGATGGACAGCTGCATGAGCACCGAGCCGACCATGAGCAGGGGCAGCGAGTGGGCGGAGGCCTCCACGAGGGCCCCGGCCACGAACACGCAGGAGCCGATCAGGGTGAACAGTCTGCGGCGGCCGAGCTTGTCCGACAGGAACCCGCCGCCGACCGCGCCGGTCGTCGCCGCGACCAGGCCGAGCAGACCGACCACGGCCACGGTGCCCGCGACCTCCTTCACCGGGAGGTCCAGCCGCTGGGCGTAGAAGAAGGTGGCGAAGGTGGTGTTGAAGTAGAGCCCCATGAAGAAGATGAAGCGGCCGAGCCAGTTCCAGCCGAAGTCGGGATGGCGACGCGGGTCGAAGACGTAGCTCGAGAGGATCTCCTTGCCGGAGACGCGTGTGGCCGCGACCAGCGGTCGGGAGTCGGGCTCGGAGCCGCGCAGGGCGAAGGCGGCCGCCAGGGCGAGGCCGAGCACACCGGGCAGGACGAAGACGAGGAACGTGCTGGGCAGGATCGAGGCGACCGCGATGCCGACGACGGGACCGATCTGTCCGGTGAGCCCGGTCAGTCCCGAGACCTTGCCGCGCTGTTCCTCGGGGATGCGTTCGGCCTGCAAGGTGAGGATGGCCTGGGACGCGGTCGCCCAGCCGAGCATCGCGGCCACCCAGCCGGCGCCGATGAGCAGGGGATTCGGTGCCGCGGCGATACCGACGAGGGCGAGCAGTCCGAGGACGCTGCCGCCGACCAGGAACGGGCGGCGACGGCCGACCCTCCTGCGTAGCCGGTCGCTCCACATCCCGAGCAGCGGACTGGCGACGAGGAAGACCGCCTGGGCGGTGCCGGTGACGTAGCCGAGAATCTCTTCGCGTCCCGGGGCGAGTTCATCGAGGCGGAGGGCCAAGGTGTACGACAGGGGCAGGATGTACGCCATGCCGACGCCGAAGTTGGCGGCCAGGATCCAGAAGAGGTACGTCCGGCCGACCGGCCTCAGCGGCGGCCCGGGTTCCGCGGTGGCCTGCGCGGGCGCGGCGGCGGGCGGCTGCGCTCCCAAGGCTGCGTCCGCCTGCGCGGCGGGCGGGGATTCGTCGTGCACGGTGGCTCCGTCATGAGATTTCTGGTGTGACGATGCGTCAAAGGGGTGGGAGGGGCAGAAGACGGTACGGCGTGGGCGGAAAGGGAGCGGGGCGAGGTGCGCGCCGGCCCTGGGCGTTTCCTGGTGATCAGGGGCGGCCGCGGCGGGCCACGCCACCGAGCCAGGCGAGGCTGGGCTTCGGCCGGCGCTCGAAGGTCTCGCGGTCCACGGCGATCAGGCCGAACTTCGGCTCCCAGTGGCCCCACTCGTAGTTGTCCAGGGCGGTCCAGTGCAGGTAGCCGCGGACGTCGATGCCGTCTTCCGCCGCGGCGAACAGGCCCTCGAGGGCACTGCGCGTGTAGGCGATACGGCGGGTGTCGTCCTCGGTGGCGATGCCGTTCTCGGTCACGAGGATCGGCACACCGCCGGTGACGTCCCAGGTGTGCCGGACGGCCATGCCGAGGGAGTCGGGCCGGTACGCCGTGCCGACCTGGGTGTTGTCGGGGAGCTGCGGGTGCGGCTCGATGCCGTCCTCGCCGATCCACTGACTGGAGTACGACTGGACGCCGATGAAGTCGTCGCCGCGGGCGGCCTCCAGGTAGAGGTTCTCCCAGACGTGTTCGAGCTCGGTCAGCTTCTCCTCGGCGCCGGGGCGGGCGACGAAGGCGCGGTTCGCGACCGTCCATCCGACGGCGGCGCCGGTGCGGCCGCGCACGATGTCCCGTACGGCGTGATGCGCCTTGACCAGGACATCGCCGATGGCCGGGTCGGGGGCCGGCAGCTTCGGGCGGAAGTCGTTGTCGACGGTCGGACTCTGCCAGACCTCGTCCCCCTCGGTCTTCGCCTCGGCCCGCGCCTGCCGCGTCTGCTGGAGCATCTGCCGCTCCATGGTCATCATCATCGCGAGCATGTTGGGCTCGTTCATGGTGGCCACGTACGGGACGTCACCGAGGATGGAGCAGACCCGCTCGACGTACGAGACGAACCGGTCGATCCCGCGCTCACCGAGCCAGCCGCCTTCCGCGGGGAACCAGGCCGGGTTGGTGAAGTGGTGCAGGGTGACCACCGGGGTGAGGCCGAGTTCGAGCGCCTTGTCGATCATGCGGCGGTAGTGCGCGAGCTCGGCGCGGGAGAACTCGCCCGGCACCGGTTCGACACGGGCCCACTCGACGCCGAAGCGGTACGCGTTGAGCCCGGCGTCCGCGAGCAGCCGCATGTCTTCCTCGTAGCGGTGGTAGCTGTCGCACGCGTCGCCGCTGCGTTCGAGACCGGGCACCTGCCCTTCGCGCTGCCACCAGTCGCTGTTGATGTTGTTGCCCTCGATCTGGTGCGGGGCGGTGGACGCTCCCCAGAGGAAGCGGGTGTTCTCGGGCTTGGCGGTCATCGGGGGATCCTTCGGGTGCGGGCGTACCGAGGGCGAGGAAAGGAGAGAGGAGGTCGGGCAGGCGCCTCACTCGGGTGTGGGCGACGCGCTCGGCGACCGATCAGAATGTAACCACTGTGGAAACATTTCGCGATGATTAAACTCCGGGCGACACCGGAGGGCAACCCCCTGACGGAAGCCCGACGGAAGTTCGTCCACGGAGCAGGAGGCACCATGACTCCCACCACCGGCAGGGGTCGGCGGGGGCAGTACGCGACGACACCGGCCCGCCGCACGGGGATCGTGCGCGCGGCGCTCGCGGGCTTCGCCGAGCACGGTTACGAGCGCGCCTCCCTGCGGGACATCGCGGCGCGGGCCGGTGTGACCCATGCGGCGCTGTTGCGGCACTTCTCGGGCAAGGAGGAACTGCTCCTGGCCGCACTGGCGCAACGGGAGGCGGACGAGGAGGAGGCCGCGGCGCGGATCATCGAAGCCGGCACGGAGGGACCCGCCGTCCTGGGCGCGGTGCTCGCCGACGAGTTCGCGGACCCGGAACTCCAGCGCAACTGGATGTCTCTGGCGATCGCGGCGACCAACCCCGACCACCCCGCGCACGACTACTTCCTGACCCGGCGTGAGCGGATGCGGACCCGGTTCCGCAACGGCACCCTGCGCACCGCCTACGCCAGCGCCGATCTGACGGCGGACGAGAAGGTCGTCATGGTGCTCGCCATGCTCGACGGCCTCAGGGTGCAGGCGCTGCTCGACCCGACGCAGGACGTGCTGCGCCTGCTGGAGATCTTCATGCGGACGGTGATCGAGCCCGCGCAGGACGAGCGGCCTGACGCAGCCGCGGAGTAGCACGTCCGGGGCCGGTCAGGGCGCCGTCAGGCCACCCGCCGACCCGCCCTGCCCGAGCGCGGCGAGGCGCTTGAGCGTGCCGTGCGTCGTCATGGCGTGTCGGTCCTTTGGGAGGTCAGCTGCATGAAGGCCCGCATCGGGCCGACGATGTCGAGGTCGTCGTCGAGCAGCCACTGAAGTTGCAGGCCGTTGAGCACCGCTTGCAGCAGGACGGCGGCGTGTTCGGGGGCGAGGCCTGGGGGGAGTTGGCCGCGTTGCTCCTGGAGGCGCATGCCCTCGGTGAAGTTGTCGCGGCTCAGTTCGTAGCGGCGCACGAAGTAGTCGTGCGCGGGATGGTCCGGCCGTGAGGAGGCGGCGGCGAGTTCGATCCACAGCCGCATGAGCTCAGGTGCCTTCTGGTGGTGGCGCAGCACGTCGGCCAGGTAGGGGGCGAGTTCGTCCATGTCGGAGACCTGTGACTGGCCGTACTGCCACTCCTGCGAGTCGCGCTCCGCGAGCACCTCGGAGAGCAGGTCGTCCTTGGTGGCGAAGTGGTGCAGCAGGCCGGCGTGGGTGATGCCGGCCCGCTCGGCGATGTCGCGCAGGGAGGCCTCGGTGAATCCGTGCTCCGCGAAGCTGTCCCGCGCGGCCCGGATGATCTCCGCCCGCCTGGCGGCCGTCTTGGCGTACGGACCCCGGCCCTTCGGCTGCGTCACGTGGCGATTCCTCTCCGGTCGACTGTGAATCCCTACCGAGTGGTCGGAATTGGTGTCCGCAGGGAGTCTGGCCAGCATCGAGCCGGAGCGCAAGCGACGCGAGTGATCCCGTACGGGATCGCGGGGTGCCACCCGAGGGCGGTCGGGCATCAGATAACGCTCTGGTTACGAAGCCGGCCGACAGGCTTCCCGGACTTGCGCCTCCGGCCTTACGTTCACGGCGAAAACCAACCGCGTGGTAACTGTTGGCACGATCGCGGCTCCGGCGGCCCCGTATCCGCCGCAGCGCCCCCACTCCCGGCTCCGTTCCCGGCTTCACGCATGGCACGACGCAGTGACTCAGGCCTCGGCTCCCCCGATTCCCGGACGAAGGAATCCCTCCATGCGCATCCGACCCTCGCTTTCCCCGCACGCCCCGCACGCTCCCCGTGCCCGAGCCGCGACCGCCCTCGGCGCCGTCGCCGTCCTGCTGGCCGCATCGGCCTGTTCCGGCGAGTCGAGCGACTCCTCGGGCACCGGTGCCGGCAGCCAGACCCTGGCGCTCTCCATCTTCGGCACGCCCAATTCCTTCGACCCCGCGCAGCTGATCGAGGGCCAGCAGACCTACGTCTGGGACGCCCTGTACGACACGCTCCTCAGCCAGGACAACAGCGGCCAGCTGAAGCCCGGCGCCGCGCGCAGCTGGAAGTACTCGGACGACGCACGCACGCTGACCTTGAAGCTCCGCGGTGACCTGACGTTCAGTTCGGGCGCGAAAGTAGACTCCGCCGCGGTGAAGGCCACCATGGAGCGGACGCTCAGGACGCCAGGCCAGAGCCAGGCCGCGCTCGCCAGCGTGGACTCCGTCGAGGCTCCCGACGCGAGCACCGTGGTGATCAAGCTGAAGCGGCCCGACGGCGGACTCCTCCCCGTCCTGTCCACCGCGCCCGGCGTCATCGGCGACCCGAAGACGATGGCGAGCAAGTCCTCCGCGCTCGATCCCGTCGGCTCAGGCCCGTACACCCTCGACACGAAGGCGACGGTCAACGGCGCGGTCTACGTCCTCAACCGCCGCTCCGATTACTGGAACGCCAAGGCGTACCCGTTCAAGACGGTCAAGATCCGGGTGATCAGCGACCCGACCGCGGTGGCGAACGCCCTGAAGGCCGGCGAGACCAACGTCGGCACGATCGACGTCTCCCAGGTCAGCGCCATCAAGGCCGCGGGCTTCGACGTCACGCATGTGGACGCCACGGCGGGCGCGAGCCTCATTCTCGCGGACCGGGCGGGCAGCAGACTGAAAGCGCTGGGCGATGTCCGGGTCCGCAAGGCCATCAACATGGCCTTCGACCGGGACAAGATGGTCAAGCAGTTGTTGATGGGTTCGGGCAAGCCGACCGAGCAGCTGTTCAACCCCGAGGGGGCGGCCAACGACCCCGCACTCGACAGGACGTACGCCTACGACCCGGCCGGGGCCAAGAAGCTGCTCGCCGAGGCCGGATACGCCGACGGCTTCTCGGTGACGATGCCGAGCCTCGTCTACTCCAAGCAGTTCGAGCCGGCCATCACGCAGGCGCTCGGCGACATCGGGATCAAGGTCACGTGGGAGCCGGTGCCCGCGCAGCAGAGCCTGTCCGCGCTGCTCTCGCGCAAGTACCCCATGTTCCTGGTGGTCGAGGGCCTCAACGTGGCGCCCATCGAGACCCGCACCTTCTTCAGCCCCGCCGGCTCGAAGAACGTCTTCCGCTCCACCGACCCCACGCTGACCGCCCTGCTCAACAGGGCGGACAAGGAACTCGACCCGCAGAAGGCCGCCGTCATCTACAAGGAGATCAGCAGGTTCGGCGTCGAACAGGCATGGAACGCGCCGCTGTTCCACATCGGCAGCGACTGGGCCACCAAGAAGGGCATCGCCTACCTCGGGAACGGCTCCTCGACCCTGTCGACCATCCGGCAGTTCGGCCCCGCCGAGTCCAGGGGCTGAACGGCCATGATCCTCTACGTGGTGCGTCGCCTGACCGCGGGGCTCGTCCTCGCGGTCCTGGTGACCGTGATCACCTATCTGCTGCTGAGCATCTCCTTCGACGACGTGGTCCGCACGCTGGTCGGAGGCGATGCCACACCGGGACAACTGGCCGCCCAGAAGGCCGCGATGGGCCTCGACCGACCACTGGTCACCCAGTACCTCGACTGGCTCTCGCACGCGGTCCGCGGCGACTTCGGGGCGTCCTACTTCACCAGCGAACCCGTCCGCACCGCGATCACTGCCCGACTCGGCGTAACGCTGTCGATCGTCGTGGTGGCGCTCCTGCTGACCTGCGTCCTCAGCGTCATGCTCGGCGTGACCGCCGCCACCCGCGGCGGCGTCGTCGACCGGATCGCGCAGGGCGCCTCAATGGTCGGCTACCTGATCCCCAACCTCCTGATCGCCATCGCGCTCGTGTACGTCCTCGCCATCAAGCTGCACATCTTCCCGGCGACCGGCTACACACCCTTCGCCGAGAACCCCGGCCGCTGGGCGGCCTCGATCGCCATCCCCGTCGTGGCCCTCATGACGGGCGGCATCGCGAGCCTCACCGCGCAGATCCGCGGTGCCATGATCGGGGAGCTGCGCAAGGACTACGTCCGCACCCTGCGCACCCGCGGTATCCCGACCCGCTCCATCGTGCTGCGCCACGCCCTGCGCAACGCCGCCGGGCCGGCCCTGACCGTGCTGTCCCTGGAGTTCATCCAGATGCTCGGCGGCGCACTGATCATCGAGCAGGTCTTCGCGCTCCCCGGCTTCGGCCAGTACGCCTTCAACGCCTCACTTCAGGGCGACGTCCCGATCATCATGGGCATCGGCCTCTTCGGCGTCCTGCTCGTGGTGATCGTCAACCTGGTCGTCGACCTCGTCAACGGCTGGCTCAACCCGAAGGCGAGGACGGTCCATTGAGCACAGGGATCACTCCGCCCGTGCGGCGGTCACCGATGCGCCGCCTCCGCAAGGACCCCCAGGCCGTCGTCAGCGCCGGCCTGCTGCTCCTCATCGTCCTGATGGGGCTGCTCACACCGGTCCTCACCGCACACGGCCCCAACCAGGTGAACCTCGACGCGGTCAACGCCCATGTCGGCGAACACGGTTACCTCCTGGGCGGCGACAAGACCGGCCGCGACATCTTCGCCAGGCTCCTGAACTCCATCAACACCAGTGTCGTCTCGGCCCTCATCGGCGCCGGCATCGCCCTGACGATCGGCGTGACGTCCGGGCTCGTCGGCGGGTACTTCGGACGACGGATCCGCGCTGTCACCGACTGGGTCTTCAACCTCGTCATGACGTTCCCGGGGCTGCTGCTCCTCATCGTCCTGATGCCGGTGACCAAGGGCGACTTCCGGATCACCATGGTCGTCTTCGGCGTGCTGCTCTCCCCGGGGATCTACCGCCTGGTGCGCAACATCGTCGTCGGCGTCAAGAACGAGCTGTACGTCGACGCGGCCCGCGTCGCCGGTCTGCCCGACCGGCGCATCCTGCGCCGCCATGTGTTCACCGTGGTCCGCGGACCGGTCATCATCGCCTCCGCGTTCCTCGCCGGTTCCGCCATCGCCGTCCAGTCCGGTCTGGCCTTCCTCGGCGTCGGCGAGAGCACCGTGCCCAGCTTCGGTGCGATGATCAGCGAGGGGTTCACCAACCTCTACGAAGAGCCGATGCAGTTCCTGTGGCCCAGCCTCGGGCTCGGCGTCATCACCGCCTCGCTCGTCCTCCTCGGCAACTCGCTGCGCGACGCCCTCGAAGGCGGCCGCCCCAAGCCGTCGAAGATCACCGCTCCGGCGGTCAGACCCGCCCTCGGCGGGGCCCCGGCCGCGCCGGCCGTCTCCGGGCTCCTGACCATCGACGACCTGGCCATCGCCTACCCGACACCGGCCGGCGAACTGAAGGAGGTCGTCAGCGGCGTCACGCTCGCGGTGGAGGCGGGGGAGACGGTCGGCCTCGTCGGTGAGTCGGGCTCGGGCAAGACCCAGACCGCGTTCGCCGCACTCGGCGTCCTGCCGTCCGAAGCGGTGATCACCCGGGGATCGATCCGCCTCGACGGCCGGGAGCTGCTCGGGCTCGGCGAACGCGAACTGCGCACCGTACGCGGCAGATCCATCGCGTACGTGCCCCAGGAGCCGATGTCGAACCTCGACCCGTCCTGCACGGTGGGCGCCCAACTCGTCGAGGGCGTACGGGCCTGCGCCACCTCCCCGACGACCCGCAAGGAAGCCCGCGGCCAGGTGCTCCACCTGCTGCGCAAGGTCGGCATCCCCGACCCCGAACGCACCTTCCGCTGCTATCCGCACCAGATTTCCGGCGGCATGGCGCAACGCGTCCTCATCGCCGGTGCCATCGCGAGCCGGCCGCTGCTGCTCATCGCGGACGAACCCACCACCGCGCTGGACGTCACGGTGCAGGCCGAGATCCTCGACCTGCTGCGCGACCTTCAGAAGGAACTGAACATGGCGGTGCTCCTCGTGACCCACAACCTCGGTGTGGTCGCCGACATCTGCGGCCGGGTGGCCGTCATGCGCAGCGGCACGGTCGTCGAGACCGGCGACACCGCCGAGCTCTTCCGGGCACCCCGGCATCCGTACACGCGGATGCTCCTCGATTCCATCCTCGACGAGAACACGCTGCGCACCGACCCGCCGGTCGCCACCGCCGACGTGCTCGGGACGGAGCTGCGATGACGGCACTGCTCGACGTGAGCGACCTGCGGGTCACCTATCCCGGACGCGGATTCAGGGCCAGGCCCAACGAGGTGCTGCACGGCGTGTCCCTGTCCGTGGCAGCGGGGGAGACCCTCGGGATCGTCGGCGAGTCCGGCTCGGGCAAGACGACCATCGGCCGGGCCGTGCTCGGTCTCGCCGCCCCCAGCGGCGGCACCGTGCGCTTCCTGGGCCAGGACATCACCCACGCCGCGGGCCGGCAGCGGCGGGCGCTCGCCCGCGATCTGCAAGTGGTCTTCCAGGACCCGTACACCTCCCTCAACCCGGCCCTCACCATCGGCGACATCCTCAGCGAGCCGCTGGTGGTGCAGGGCATTGCGCCACGCGAGGCCCGTGCGCGGGTGGCGGAACTGCTCGACCAGGTGGGACTGGCGAAGGACGCCACCGAGCGGCTGCCCCGTGAGTTCAGCGGGGGCCAGCGCCAGCGGGTCGCCATCGCCCGCGCCCTGGCGCCGGGGCCGCGGCTGATCGTCTGCGACGAACCCGTGTCGGCGCTCGACCTGTCCACGCAGGCCCGGGTGCTCGACCTGTTCGTCGACATCCAGCGCCGTACCTCGGTCGCGTATCTGTTCATCTCGCACGACCTCGCCGTGATCCGGCAGGTGAGTCACCGGGTGAGCGTCATCTACCGCGGCGACGTCGTGGAGACCGGGGCGGCGGGCCCCGTCACGTCCACGCCCGAACACCCCTACACGCAGCAGCTGTTGCTCGCCGCGCCGGTCGCCGACCCGGCGGAACAGCGCAGACGTCGCGCCGAGCGCCACCGCCTGGCCGCGGCCGAGCGGGACAAGGCGGCGTGAGCGGTCCGCCTCGCGCGGGAAGTGGCGCATCGGGCCGGTCCGGCCGACGCCCGCCCGGCGGGTCACCGCACGAAAACCGCAATCCGTTTCGACATTCAGAAAGGCCCCCATGCTGAAGCCCCGACCGACCGCCACCCGTGAACTCGTGAACCTAGACGGACTGTGGAAGTTCGCCACCGCCGCCACCGTCGGCGAGAGCCCCTGGGCCGGCCCGCTCGACACCCCGCTCGAAGCGCCCGTACCCGCCAGCTACAACGACCTGTTCACCGACAGCGCGATCCGTGACCACGTCGGCTGGGTCTGGTACCAGCGCACGGTGCGCGTGCCGCGCGGCTGGGACGGTGAACGCGTGGTCCTGCGCGTCGACGCCGCCACCCATGAAGGCCGGGTGTACGTGGACGACGTCCTGGTCGCGGAACACGTCGGCGGGTACACACCGTTCGAGGCCGACATCACCGAGCGCGTACGCGCCGGAGCGGAGTTCAGGCTGACGGTCGGTGTGAACAACGAACTGACCACCACCACGATCCCGCCCGGCCGGATCACCGTCGACCAGACGGGCTGCCGCAAGCAGACCTACCTGCACGACTTCTACAACTACGCGGGTCTCGCCCGGTCCGTGTGGCTCTACAGCGTCCCGGCCGTGCACATCGCGGACATCACCGTCGTGACCGGCCTCGACAGCACCACGGGCACGGTCGAGTACGAGGTCGGGACGAGCGAGGCCGCCACCGTACGCGTGCGGGTGCTCGACGCCGCGGGAGCCGAGGTCTGCGCCGGCGACGGCGCGAGCGGCACGCTGCGCATCGAGGACGTGACGCCGTGGCGGCCCGGCGCCGCCTGCCTGTACGAGCTGGTCGCCGAGATCGTCGACGGTGACGAGATACGCGACACCTATGCCCTGCCGTTCGGGGTCCGGACCGTCGAGGTGCGCGGCACGCAGTTCCTCGTCAACGGCGAGCCGTTCTACTTCACCGGCTTCGGCAAACACGAGGACACCGCCGTACGCGGCAAGGGCCACGACAACGCCTACCTGGTCCACGACTTTCAGCTGATGGAGTGGACCGGCGCCAACTCCTTCCGCACCGCGCACTACCCGTACGCGGACGAGGTGATGGACTTCGCCGACCGGCACGGCATCGTCGTGATCGACGAGACGGCGGCCGTCGGTCTGAACCTCGCCGTCGAGGCCGGCCTCCTCGGCACCCCGCCGCGGCCCACCTTCTCGCCCGAGACCTTCCACGACGCCACCCGCGACGCCCACGCGCAGGCCATCCGGGAGCTGATCGCCCGCGACAAGAACCACCCGAGCGTCGTCATGTGGTGCATCGCCAACGAGCCGTCCTCCAACGAGGAGGGCGCCCGGGAGTACTTCGAGCCCCTCGTCGAACTCACCCGCAAGCTCGACCCCACCCGCCCCGTCACCTACACCGCCGTCATGTTCGCCACCTCGGACAACGACCGGATCGCCGACCTCTTCGACGTCATCTGCGTCAACCGGTACTACGGCTGGTACATCGCGACCGGTGACCTGAGGACGGCCGAGCAGTACATGGAAGGCGATCTGCGGGGCTGGGCCGAGAAGTTCGGCAGGCCGCTGCTCATGAGCGAGTACGGCGCCGACACGCTGCCCGGCTTGCACTCGGTGTGGGACCAGCCCTGGACCGAGGAGTACCAGGCGGCGTACCTGGCGGCCAGCCACCGTGCGTTCGACCGGATCGAGGCGGTCGTCGGCGAACAGGTCTGGAACTTCGCCGACTTCCAGACCTCCCACGGCATCCACCGCGTCGACGGCAACCGCAAGGGCGTGTTCACCCGGGACCGCAAACCCAAGGCGGCCGCGTACGAGCTACGGCGCCGGTGGCGCGGTCTGGGCGGCCGCAAGCCGTCGAGCGAGAACTGAGGGGCCGGACATGGAGAACTCCGCGCACCGTACGATCTGCAACCCGCTCGACCTTCCCTACCGTTACCAGGACGTCCGCTTCAAGGGCGTCGTGCGCGGCATGAAGATCGGCGAACCCAGGCGCAGCGTGCACCGCGAGGGAGCCGATCCGTCGATCGTGCCGTACCGGGGCCGCTACTACATGTTCGTCTCGAAGTCCGCGGGGTTCTGGCACTCGGACGACCTCGTGCGATGGGAGTACCGCCCCACCTCCAGGCTGCCGGCCCACGACTACGCGCCGGACGTGCGGGAGGTGAACGGAGCGCTGTACATCAGCGCGTCCCGCAAGGAGGACAACTGCCCCTTCTTCCGCAGTGAGGACCCCCTCGCCGACGACTTCACCGAGGTCACGCCCGGCACCTTCCCCTTCTGGGACCCCGGGCTCTTCCAGGACAGCGACAACTCCGTCTACCTGTACTGGGGTTGCGGCAACAAGACACCCCTCTACGGAGTGCGGCTCGGCGAGGACTTCGCGCCGGTCGGCGATCCCGTGCCGCTGATCTCCTCGGACGTCGAGAACCGCGGCTGGGAGCGGTTGGGCGATGATCATGTGGTCGTGGAGCCGCGCACCGAGGCCGAGCGCCTCGTGGCCCGGGTCAGGGGCACCACCCCGTACATCGAGGGCGCGTGGATGACCGAGCGGGAGGGGACGTACTACCTCCAGTACGCGGCGCCGGGCACCCAGTTCAACACCTACGCCGACGGGTACTGCACCGCCTCCTCGCCGCTGGGCCCGTTCACGTACTCGCCCGACAGCCCCTTCTCCTCGAAGCCCGGGGGCTTCATCACGGGGGCGGGCCACGGCAGCACGTTCCAGGACCGGCACGGCAACTGGTGGCACGCGGCGACCATGCGGATCACCGTCAACGATGTCTTCGAGCGGCGGGTCGGTCTCTTTCCCGCGGGCTTCGACGACGACGGCGTGCTGTTCTGCAACCAGAACTTCGCCGACTACCCGATGGCTGTCCCTGACGGTCCGTTCGACCCGTGGACGCCGCCGCCGTGGATGCTCCTGTCCTACAAGGCGGAGGCCACCGCCTCGTCCTCGGCACCCGGCCACGACCCGGCACGCTCCGTCGACGAGGACATCCGCACCTGGTGGGCCTCCGCGACCACCGAGCCCGGCGCGTCCCTCACCGTCGACCTCGGCGCGAGCAAGACCGTGCACGCCGTCCAGGTCAACCTGGCGGACCACGAGCTGGGCGCGACGGCACCGGACGCCCGTGACGGCGTGGACATCGGCCACTCCTGGCGAGGCATCTACGCCTCCCACCAGGCCACGGAACTCCTGGTGGAGCTCTCGGACGACGGGCGCGAATGGAGCGTCGTACGCGATTCACGGGGCAAGGACGAGGACACCCCGCACGCCTACGTCGTCCTCGACGCGCCGCAGCGCGCCAGGTTCGTGCGCGTGACCGGCGGCCGGATGCCGTTCGACGGCGCGTTCGCGGTGAGCGGCCTACGGGTCTTCGGGACCGGTGACGCTCCGGCCCCGGCCGCCACCCGGGTCCGGGCCCGACGCGTCGACCGGCGTACCGCGCACCTGGAATGGGACGCCGAAGAGGGAGCCACCGGCTACACCGTCCGCTACGGGCGGCACCCGCAGAAGCTGTACCACAGCTGGCAGGTGTACGAGCGCACCGCGTTGGACCTGCGCTCGCTCAACGCGGACGTGCCGTACTGGGTGGCCGTGGACGCGTTCGGGGAGGGCGGGATCACGACCGGCGAGACCGTGCCCGTGCCGTGAAATGAATGGCGTCGCCGCGGCGGCGGTTGGCCGTGTCAGCGGCGCGTGCTGCCGCCGTCCGCGACGATGATCTGCCCCGTGATGAACGAGGCGTCCTCGGAGGCGAGGAACGCCACGGCGCCGGAGACGTCGGGCGGCGTCTGCACCCGCTTGATGTCCTGGGCCTGCACGGCCTGTTCGAAGAAGGCCTCGCTCGTGTTCGCCACGGCCGTGGCGGTCCGGACCAGACCCGCGGCGACACCGTTGACGGTGATGCCGTGAGCGGCGAGGTTGGCGGCCAGGACGGAGGTGAACCCGTTCAGCGCGCCCTTGGCCGAGACGTAGGAGACGAAGGGCGGCGGCGCGGTCCAGTAGCTCGACGACGTGATGGTGACAATGCGACCCGACCCGGACGCCTTCAGGTCCGGCAGGAACGCCTTGGAAGCCAGGAAGGCGCCGTCCACGTTGACGGCGAAGGTGCGGCGCCACTCGTCCAGGGTCACGTGCTCGATGTCGGCCAGCAGTACGACGGCCGCGTTGTTCACCAGGACGTCGGCGCCACCGAGTTCGCTTCGGACGCGCGCGGCGAATCCGTGGATCGCCTCCTCGTCGGAGATGTCGACCTTGTCGCTGAAGAACCGCCAACCGGTCGCCGCCACGAGTTCCCGTGTCCCCTCGGCCGGATCGACGTCCGCGACCGCGATGTCCGCTCCCTCCGCCGCGAGCCTGCGGGCGATCTCCTGCCCGATGCCGGTGCTGCCCCCGTCACGACGGCCGTCCTGCCGGTCAGTCTTCCAGACATCACTCGGTTCTCCTGTCGGCGCTCGGTACGGCGGTCACTCCTGAAGGGTGCGCATCGGGACGGCCGCTGAGAGGCGCTCTGTTCGTCCGATGAACATGTCCATTGAGCGTGACGGCGGTCACTTCCTACCTTGTCGCTGCTCGGCGGGTCGGTCACCGCGCCGGACCCCCGGCAAGGCCCGGCGGAGAACGCCGGTTCCGACAGCAGCGCGCGCCGTGCGCGAGGAGTCGTCCATGGTCCAGACCGATTCACCCGTCGAGACGAGCGGGGAGAGTGCGAGATACACCCTGGGACGCGGCACGCTGGCCGCCGTGGTGCTCGCGGTGTGCCTCTCGCAGATGGCCCTTTCCGTCCCCTCGCTCATCACCGGACTGATCCAGCAGGATCTCGCGCCGTCCTCGGCGCAGCTGGCGTGGATCGTCGACGCCTTCTTCATCCCCGTCGCCGCACTGGAGCTGGGCTTCGGCGTGTTCGGCGACCTCTTCGACCGCAAGCGTCTGCTCGTCGGAGGCGCCGCGCTCATCGTCGTCGGCTCGGCCGTCGCGGTCCTGGTACCGGGTGAGGGGTCGTCGACGCCCCCGCCACGAGCGTGGTGAGCGTCGAGGTCTCGCCGACCTCGTGCCGGATGCGCAGCTCGACGACCATCTCGCCGCGGATGGACAAGTCGAACCCGGGCAGTTGCTCCGTGAGCCGACGCGAGAGCGCAGACAGGAGGCTCTACGTCGCCGAGCCCACGCACTCGATCGCGAGACGGCCCACTGATCCGGCCGCCACGGGCCGTGCGTGCTGGGCGGCCTCGCAGACGTCGCGAGGTGGCGCGCGGCCGCTCGAGGTAGGCCCGGCCGGCTTCGGTGAGGTCGACTCGCCGCGTGGTGCTGTGCAGCAACTCGACGCCGAGCTCCGTCTCCACTGCCGGACCTGCTGGGACAGCAGTGGCTGGGCCACGTGCAGTCGCTCGGCGGCGCGCCCCGAAGCGCACACCTCGGCCACCGGTGGCCACCGCTTGCGTTTGGGGCTCCACTCGTAGGCTCCCGGGGCCGTTTCGATGACTTCGGGGGGCCAGGCCAGCCGAACCTGTTCCAGGCGCCCGCGGTGCTCGGCGATCCAATCCCCCTGAGGGCGGATTCCCAGAACTGTCGTAAGGCGGTCCGGATCGCTGACCTGGATCGACAGCCGGCTGTCCTCGTGCAGGTGGATGCCGAGGCTCAGGCCGCGGTCTCCGCCGATGCTGACCGTCTGGCCTGGTCCCAGGTTGGACAGCTCCTGCTCCCAGGAGTCCACGTCATGCTGGAAGAGGTAAAGCTCGAGCCGGGCATCAACGAAGCTCGCGCAGGCGAGCACGTCTGCCCGCAGAATGTCGTGACCGGTCAGCACACCCGGACGGAACCGTCCAGTGACGCGCACGATGCAGCGGCTCCCGTCCGGATCGGCGAGATGGATCAGGTCGATCGGAGTGGGCTCCGTCATGAAGGTGCTCGCTTTCGTGCGCCGGGTGGGCTGCATCGTCTCCTATCACCGGACGAGTGACACAGTCAGGCCTCTCGACCTCGCCTCCACCGGCATCCGTCCGGCAGGGCCCGTGCCCGCAGAGCCTGGTCGCCACCGAGGAGGGCGGGTCGTCCTTCCGGACGGCGCTGGACCTGTTCGCCCAGACCACCGCCCCCTCCGTCCCCAGGGGGACGAAGGACCGCGCCGAAACCCACGGAGCACCGTTCATTCTGACCAGGGGAACGGTCGGCTGCGGCTGGCGGAGCCGGACGAGGGGATCGGGTGATCAGCCGGTCGGGACCTACTTCATCCCCACGTTCACCCTGCTGCTGACCGCCGGTGCGCTGGCACGCACCGGCCACATCAGTCCTCTTGTCGTCGTCGCCGTCGCAGGCGGCGCCGCAGTCGTCGGCGACTTTCTCGGCCACCGCATCGCTCCCTACAGCGTCCTCGCCGCCTGCCTGTGGGCGACCGCCGAAGCCGGTCGCGGCTACGCCGCCGCGACCTCTCTCCACTGGACCCATGGCGCTGACCACCCTGACGGGTCTCCCGAGCCGGTCACGTCGACGCGAAGTGGCTTATCCCCTGAGCGAGTTGATTAGGTTGCGGCAGAAGACCGCTATCCGGGCACGTCGGCTACAACGAGTACGGGCAACCCCAGTCGCCCCGACCGCCGGCGGGACGCGCAAGCATGTCTGCCGGATCGCCCGAAAATGAAACGCCATGCGTCCGGCCTGCGACTACCGTGCCCCCGTGACACTGACTGACGCCGAGATAGCCGACCTGCTCGCACCCGCTGGGCTTCACATCGTGCAACGGCTTCGAGGTGAAGTCCCGCTGCCACCGCTGCCACCGGGATACGGGCCTGCGAGTGCGCGCCCGGAGCACGGACGATTCGACTCCCGTCCCGAAGAGATCGCTGATGTCGATGACCCGGACCTGGCCGACAAGGTCAACACAAGTTGGTACCGGATGGCTGTGGAATACGGCCTCTTTGACGAAGAGCGCGAGTTCCTCCTCGGTATCGACTGCACGCACCCAGAGCAAGAAGAGCACGAGGAGGACAACTGGGCCTGGCTCCGGGTGCGTCTCCTCGACGGCTGGGACCTGGTCGCGAGCGAGGTGGCCCAGCTGCGGAGCGGGTTCGCGACGCTGTTCACCACGCGCTTCGTGCCGGAGTTCACCGTCGTGTCGCTGGACGGCCGCATGATGATGAACACCACCGTCTGGGGCAACGGCACCGTCAGCACGATCGCCATCCGACCCTAGCGATCTCCTGGCGGAGCACTTCCTGCCTTGACGCGGGACTTCACTGTCCAAGGACAAGGAGGGCCCCGGAGCTGCTCGCGTTGATTCGTCAGGAGTGGGCGGGAGCAGGTGGTGCGGGAGCGGTCTCAGGTTCGCAGCCGCTCCGCAGCACGGACCGTCATTCCCTCGGTCGAGGCGTAAATCCGCCCGGAAGAACCTCGTACAGCCTTGCGGGCCGCGAGCACAGCCGCACCCGACCAGGCCCGCGGCACCTGCTGGTCGCCGACGTGACACCTGCCAACTCCCAAAATTCCCATCAGACCCGCCCTGCCGATATGCAGAGCAACTTCTCTCTTCACCCACGACACCGATGCCTTCACCGGCTGAGGGACGGGCGACTGCGGAACATGCCGGTTGCCATGCCTGTCCGGAGCCTCCCGTCCCCGCCCCAGCCCCCGGCAATCAGGCAGCCCGCACCGAACACTGGCGCGGCTCCAGGACCAGCGGACACAGTCGCTCCGGGTCAACAGTCCAACGCACCTCCGGTGCCTCAAGGCTGCCGCATCGGCCGGTCACGAGCCGGTCTTTGTCCCGACGCCGTGGGCGAGGAGGCTCTCGGCGGTGTCCGCGATGGTGTCCTCGACGGGACGAGCCCGCCATCCGAGGAGCTTCTCCGCCTTGGAGCTTGTGGCGTCGAGATCCCGGCCGAGCTGGTGCTTGAGCAGGCGCAGTTCCGGGTTCACGATGCCCAGTGCCCGGGCGACCCAGACGGGCAGTTCACGGGTCGGGGCCTTCGCGGCCCGCTCACCGAGGCGGTCGTGCAGGATGCGTGCGATGTCGATGACGCGCAGGCTGTGCCCGGCGATGGCCAGGAAGCGTTCGCCGGCGGCTGCCGGATCGGTCATCGCGCGCAGGTGCAGGTCCGCGACGTCGCGCACGTCGACGAAGCCCATCCCGAAGGGAGGGCACGCGGGCACCTTTCCTTCGAGCATTCTGCGGACCAGACGCAGAGACGGCGGGTCGTCCAGGCCGAGCAGGGGGCCAAGGACCCCCACGGGGTGAACGGCCGCCAGTTCCAGACCACCGCCTTCGTCGTGGACGAACTGCCAGGCGGCACGTTCGGCGAGGGTTTTGGACCGCTGGTAGGGCGGGATGTCGCTGTCGACGTCGGTCCAGTCCTCTTCGGTGAACGGGGTGGAGCGCGGTGGGTGCCCGATCCCGATGGCGCCGAAGGCGCTGGTCAGGACCACCCGGCGTACACCGGCGTCACGGGCTGCGCGCAGCACCCGCAGGACACCCTCGCGCGCGGGGACCACCAGGTCGTCGTCGTGCGTCGGCGTGTGGCGCAGGGTCGGCGAGGCGACGTGCAGGACGAACTCGCAGCCGGCGACGGCGGCATCCCAGCCCTCGGGCTCTTCGAGATCGGCGCGTACGACGGTGAGCCGGTCGTCGTCGAACGCTGTGGCCGCGTGCAGCCAGGAGCGCAGCGCCGGCTCGCGCCTCATGTCGCGGACCGTGGTGCGGACGGCGTGCCCGGCCTCCAGCAGGGCCTGGACGCACCAGCTCCCGATGAATCCGGTGCCTCCGGTGACCAGTATTCGTGTCATCTGTCTCTCCTTCAGCTGTTGGCTCGTGCGGTCAGGGGCGTCGGCGGGTGCGTCGCACGGCGGCGCTGGGCGGCGGCCACGCTGCTGCCCAGGAGGGCGTGGCCGATCATGATCGGGTAGATGACGGCGCGTTCGAACAGACCGATGTTCCACATCCAGCCGGTGAACACATCGGTCATGAAGAGGGGGAACGCGATCAGTCCAGCGGTGCCGAGCGCGGTGCTCGCGATCGAGCGGCCCCTGGTGAGGCCGATGCGGGTGCCGCCGGTTCCGACGGCGATCGCCATGAGGTTGCCGGCGAGCATGACGCCCTGCGCGCCGACGGTGTGGAAGACGATCCGGCCGTTGTCGACGTCGGCGTTGGAGCCCTGGAAGATGCCGACGAGCGAGACTCCGACACCGGCGAGGACCGCGAGGCTCACGATGACGATGGAGCGGGCGCCCTTGCGCGGGTCGAACACGAGGAACGTGCCGACGATCAGGAGGGTGCCGTAGATCATCCAGCCGGTGTCCATGACGGCACCGAGCGGGGAGTTGGCGACCTGCCCGAACGCGGTCTGCGGCGGGCCGGTCAGACCGAGATGGCTGACCCAGTTGTACAAGGGCGAGTACGGCGGGTCCTGCCATGCGGCGGCGGTGATGAACTCGGCGCCCCAGGACACCAGCGGCCCGAGGAGGATCAGGAGGGCTCCGGCGCGGGCAGCGGCGCCGGAACGGGCGATGGGGTTCACGCGAGAGCCATGCCGGGAACACGCCGGCGGATGGCCTCCATCTCGGCCTCGTCGGAGACGCCCTGCCAGTCGTGGCGGGGGGTGTACGGGGCCTCCAGGGCGCGCACGTCCTCGTCGGTCAGTGTGATGCCGAGAGAGGCCACCGCCTCGTCGATCTGCCGGATCGAGCCGGCGCCGACCAGGGGTGCGGTGACGACCGGCCGGCGGCGCAGCCAGGCGAGCGCGATCTGTGCGCGGCTGACACCGTGCGCGTCCGCGACCTGTCCGACCGCGTCGATGATGGCGTGGTTGGACGCCTCCTCGGCCGGCGAGTAGAGCAGGTCCGCGTAGGCGCCGTCCGTCTCGGAGCGCGCCGTCGAGCGGGCGTCGTCCCACGCGCGGGCGAGTCGGCCGCGGGCCAGCGGCGACCAGACGATCGTGCCGACGCCCTCGTCCAGGCACAGCGGGATCATCTCCCGCTCCTCCTCACGGGCGAGCAGGTTGTAGTGGTCCTGCATCGACACGAACCGTGCCCAGCCGTTCAGCCTCTGCAGGTGCAGCGCCTTCGCGAACTCCCATGCGTGCATGGAGGAGGCGCCGAGATAGCGGACCTTGCCGGCCTTCACGAGGTCGCTGAGCGCCTCCAGGGTCTCCTCCCACGGGGTGGCGTGGTCGTTGCGGTGGATCTGGTAGAGGTCGATGTAGTCCGTGCCGAGGCGGCGCAGCGAGTGCTCGACCTCGGTCATGATCGCCTTGCGCGACAGGCCGCGGCCGTTCGGTCCCAGGCGCATCGGATGGCGCAGCTTCGTGGCGATCACGACGGCGTCGCGGTCGGCGAAGTCCTTGAGCGCGCGGCCGAGGATCTCCTCGCTGGAACCGTTGGAGTACATGTTCGCGGTGTCGAAGAAGTTGATCCCCGCCTCAAGCGCGTGCCTGATGAGCGGGCGCGCGTCCTCCTCGCCCTTCGACCAGACGGGGTGCCCGCGGTCGGGTTCGCCGTAGGTCATCGCACCGATCGCGATCGGGGACACGTCGAGACCGGTCGTGCCGAGCTTGATGTAATGCATGACGCTCCTTAAAGTATGTGGAGAGCTCTCCATTTAACGTAGTGGAGAACTCTCCACTTAGGCAAGGTGAGGTTCCGTGGTCCGTTCAGACGCCCGTGAGAACAGGGCACGCATCCTCGCCGCCGCACGCGAGGCGCTCACCGCGGACGGCAGCACGTCGATGAACCAGATCGCGCAGCGCGCGGGAGTGGGCGCGGGCACCCTGTACCGCAACTTCCCCACCCGCGAGGCGCTGGTCCTGGCCGTCTACCAGGACGAGGTGGCACGCATCACCGGTACCGTGCCCGACCTACTGGCCCAGATGCCGCCGTTGGAAGCGCTCCGCCACTGGACGACGGACCTCGTCGAGGCCATGCGCAGAAAACACGGCCTCGGCGACGCCCTCGGCCCGGGCGCGCACCAGGCGATCAGCGAGCAGAGCTACGGGCCGGTCATCGCCGCCATCACCCAGCTCCTCGACGCCGGCAAGAAGGACGGAAGCATCCGTGTGGACGCCGACCCCGGCGACTTCCTCCAGCTGACCGGCGCGTTGTGGCGAGCCGCGTCCAGCCCCGTGGACCGGGCCCCCCACATGCTCGCGCTCATCCTCGACGGACTCCGCACGCACGGGTAGTGGAGGGGCCTCACGGCCGCACGGGTGCGCTGCCGTGCCGGCCGGCGATGTCGGGGAAGGCAGGGATGCCGAGGTCCACGGCGGTGCTACGGCGGGCTTGTGCGGCATCCGACCGGGCGAGCTTGTCCTGGGCTCGGGCGAGGGAGGCGTCGCGGATCGCGACCAGGCGGCCGCGCTGGTCGGGCTAGGGACACAACATCGAGCAGGGGACGCAGGCTTCTCTGAACTGCGCTGCTCGTGAATTTCGTTGGTCGTGGTCGCGACCGGTGAACGTGGTGAGATGACTCGGCGGGGGATGGGGGCTGCCGACCCCGCTTCCCCTTGATCCCCGCAGCTGAGTCTGACTAGGTTTGCCGCCGACAACCGACGATCAGGCAGGTGGGGCACATGGCGGGTCTGGACGACCTGGTGCAACTGTTCGGCCTGCCGCCGGCCCGAGAGCCGTCCCCGGACGACTGGGCAGAGGTCGAGAACTATGTCGGCTCGGCGCTACCGGGCGACTTCAAGGCGCTTCTTGACGCCTATGGCACCGGCGTGATCTGCGGAGAGCTGGTGGTCTTCCATCCCCGCGGGTCCAGCCCGCTGCTGGATCGGATGCGGAAGATCCACGAGTCGTTCGGCCAGTCGTGGCGACGTGATGCGGACGAGTACCCGTTCCGGTTTCACCCCGACCCGGGCGGCCTCATCTCCTGGGGATACGACTACTCCGGTGACGAGCACTTCTTCTGGCCCTGCGACCCGCGACCGGACCACTGGAAGATCGTCACCAACATCAACGGGGCCGATCCCGAGGTCTTCGATGGGCCGTTCACCGACTTCGTGCTCGCCTTCGTCAAGCGCCTGCGTGACGTGGACCCGCACCACGGGATCGACCCAGATGCCCTGGAGTTCCTCGAGCCGGAAGACCTTGACGAACTGGCGGAGCGCGGCGAGATCGGTCCGGTCAAGCCGAGCTTCGAGCCGTTCTGATCCGGCTGCCCCACAGGGGCCTGACGCTTGGGAGCGAGTGACGAGGAGCTTCACCGGTCGCGTCTCAGCAATGCCCTGGTCGACCGGACATCGCCCCGGTCGACCGGATTGCGCCCGGTCAGCGCCCCCCTTTTTCGTACGGACCGAGGCAGCGTCCACGACGGCCGGGGTCCAGTCCACCTCACCGCAGGCGCCGAGTTCGTCCAGGACGGCCCGGTGGAGACGACGTCATAGGCCGACCGCGGTCCATATCGTGAAGCGGCGATGCGCGGTGGCGGGGAACGTGCCGAACGTCGGCGGCAGTTGCCGCCAGGCACAGCCGGTGGTCAGGACGTACACCACTGCCGTGAACACGGCCCGCTCGTCACACGGAGCGCTGCCACCACCTTGCGGTCGAGCCGCGAACGGCGGCAACCTAGGGGCAACCAGCTCCCATCGCGCCTCAGGAACCAGACGGGTTCGACAGATCAGCACTCACGACTGGCATCATGCCGCTCGAACATCACGTCACGTCGTGGGGCAGCCTTCTGAACTGTGGTTGATGCGGCCGTCCTGGCGGCCTGCTCGATCTTCGCGCGGTAGGCGGCACGGGCTTCCTCGTCGATCTGCTTCTCGTGTTCGGCCCGCAGCCCAGTCCGGCCGTCGAGGCCCTCGCGCAGGATGTCGGCGTGCCCGGCATGCCGTACGGTCTCGCCGAGGACATGGACCATGACGGCGAGCAGGTTCGTGTCGGCATAGGGCTCCGGCCACCACGGCACGTGACCAGGGGCGTCGAGGGGAAGCTCGTTGATCGTCACGTCCGAGTGTTCCGACGTACGCCGGTAGAAACCGATGACCTGCTCGCGGGACTCATCCTCGGTCACCCACAGATCACTGCCGTTGGAGTCCTGCCACCGGGGCAGCGGTTCCGGGGAAGGGCGGTCGAAGACCTCGCCGAAGTACCTGGCCTCGACCGTGGCCACGTGTTTGACCAGGCCGAGGAGGTTGGTCCCGGTCGCCGTCAGAGGCCGGCGGGCGTCGTATTCGGACAAGCCGTCGAGTTTCCAGAGCAGCGCCTCGCGGTCCCGCCGCAGCCTCCCGTGCAGAATGTCTTTCGCGAACTCATCGATCATGCGGCACGAGCCTGTCACGGGCTGCTCGTGCTCTCAAGATCCCATACGTGGTCCGCAGCGACTGGCAGAGCCGAGGCCTGGCCGCGGCCGCCGCCCTGGCCTGCCGTCAGAAGCGCACGAAACCAGCCACGTGAGACAACCCCGTAGCTTGGCCCCGCTGATCATGGTTCGTTCTCAGGACAGCAGGGCGGCCGTTGGCGTCGACGTGAGCAACTGGCTGCGTCCCGACGCCCCGCCCAGCCCGGAGACCGCTGTGGACTTCCACGGAGGCTGGCAGCGCCACAGCCCCAGTTCCCGCATGGACCTGCGCAAGAGGCCACTTGGACAGGGAAATTGCAACTTCGACATGGCGCGCAGAGGCAGCTACCTTCATCTGGACTTCGGTCGTCGCCGCGGCCGCACAGAGGTGCCTCAAGCTGGGTGAGCCGCGACGGCATGAGTCGGTGACGCCCTGCGAACCCTCGCCCCATGCGAAAGCCACCGAACCGGGTCCACGCCAGGCAGCCCCATCCAGGGAGAGACGCATGCCCCATCTTGCTCTGTACACATTCGGCGTCCTGAAGTCACCTCTCGCCGATCACGCACCTCTCGCACGCGAGTTCTACGACATCGGTGAGGCCGTCTACCGGAAGATCAGTCAGTACCCCGGTTACCTCGCTCGCGCTGAGGCGGCTGACGGTGACCGGGGCGCGCTCTTCGAGGCGGACTGGGGTGCATGGGGAGAGTTCGCCGTACCGACTTGGTACGGCAAGGGCCGTACGGTTAAAACCACAGCCCTGGCCGCGACCCTCTCACTCTGGACCGACCTGCGCCCCGCCTTCGACGCCGTCTACACCGGTCTGCACCGTGAGGCGCTGAACAGGCGTTACGACTGGTTCGAGAGGACAGGGCACCCAACCTACGTGTGCTGGTGGATCGCCGACGGCGTGATACCCACCTGGCGGAATGGGGTTTCCAGGCTGGAGCACCTCCACGACCACGGCTCCGCGCCGCACGCCTTCACCTTCCACGACTCGTTCGCCCTGGACGGGAACCCGACCAGCTCAGAGGTATTGGGCCGAAGAGCGACCAGGTTCGCTGACAAGGAAGCCCGAGGTGTGCGCCGCCTCGCCGTGCACCTACCAGACAGCGGCGATGCCGCCGGCCGGCCGACGGCATCGGCTGGGGACGGGTGAAGGCGGTGGGGGAGGGGGCGCCGGCCTTCTCGTAGACGTGGGCGAGCACAGCGGCGAGCCCATCACGGCCATAGAGGAACTGGGCGGCCGGCGCGCTGACCGCACGGCTGCGGGCGGCAGTACGGCCAGGCGCGAGCGCGTCGGCTGAGCCGCGGCCGGGATCGTACGGACAGCCCAGGCCTTGGCGACCATGCCCTCCAGGGCGTGGGGCCGGAGCTCCTCGTACCAGGTCAGGCCGTGTGATGCGTGCGCGTGTCGAGGCGGGAGCGTCGACCGGCAGCCGTCCTGTGGCATGGATCACTGTGAGACAAGTTGACTCATAGATTCTCTGTGAGGAGGAGCCGGTGGTGACGCCGACGGGGACGCCCGGGACGGCAGCCCGCACGGCGCCGACGGCGGCTGCCTCCAGTGAGTCCCGGCCCTCGCCGTCCTTGGGATGCAGATGGATGTTCTTGGCCCCGGCGCGACGGCGGCACGGGCCGCCTCCGCCAGTTGGTCTGGAGTGACCGGAAGAGCGGGTGATTTGGCGCGGCCGCGCGGGCCGTTGAGGCAGACCTGCAACATACCGTCATCCTCACAGAGCGGGTCAGGAAGGGCTGAGCGGCGACAAACCATATCGGACGGTAGCAACCCGTATGGACAGCTGCCGTCTGGAAGGGGTGGTGCCCGCGAGGCGGGAGGTCATGCGTCGATCCAGCCGTTCCGGACGGCCAAGACGCCCGCCTGGAACCTGCTCTTCGCGGCCAGACGCTGGGCCAGTTTGCCGATGATCCGGCGGGTGGTGCGGACCGAGAGCCCCACCTGCCGGGAGACGGCCTCGTCCAGGAGGCCGGCGGCCATCAGTTGGACAACCTTGCGTTCGAGGGAGCTGAGCGTCTTGGCCGCCAAGTGGCCTTGCTCGACCTGCGGAGCGTCCGTTAACCCGCCGACGGCCTGAGGCAGGCGGCGAGTGCCGCCCTTGCCTCACCTGTCGTCGGCGCGCTGATGCGGAGGCCGCCGCGGCTGCCGACGGCGTCCAGGGGGTCGGTGCTTCTGACCGGTCCGCTGGACGCGCTCGGGGCCGTAGACCGAACGGATCTCCGACCTGACCGCTCACCGACGATGCCACGCCCCCGCCCCGGCCTCGGCTCGAACAGCCGTAGAGCGGTCCTGGCGGGTCGCGGTGACGAATCTCGCGTGGAGCGGCCGCGAGCGCCGACCACCGACCGTCTGGAGGGCCCCGACGTCGTCGACCATTACACCGAGGCGCTGGAGAAGGTGATCGAGGCGGAGCGGGAGGACCGCGAGCTTCTCGAGGCGCCGGAGCCGGAGCAGCCGGCGGGCAAGGTGCTCGATCTGATGGCCGCGCTGCAGGAGTCCGTGGACAAGGTGAAGGCCTCGCACGGCGAGGGCACCGGCACCGACGCCCAGGTCCACGAGATGCCCACGAAGAAGACCGCGGTCAAGAAGACGGCCTCGAAGAAGACGGCCGCCCGCAAGCCCCGCCCGCAGCGCGTAGGCGCCGCCGGTGCTTCCTCGGCGCCCTTGCGTGTGTGAGGTCAGGAGGCGGGCCGGCAGGTGGCGGCCGGGCCGGCCGCGCCGGGCCCGGACTTCTCCCGGATCCGGTCGGCCCGGCACGAGCGCGTCGCGGAGCGCCTGGCACTCAAGACACGGTCGTACGACCTGATGCGCGGGGCGACGACCACGGCGATCGTGGCGGGCGACGGGCGCGCCATGGATAACGCCTGGCCGGTGAGGGGATGTTCCTGCTCGTGCAGGGTCGGACGGCCGAGGTGCGCCGGGCCCATCTGGACGCTCTGGCAGGGCCGTGGGCCGACTGAGCTGTTCACTGGACATTCAGTCGGTGGCCACTTTCTCCGGCGCCGGATGAGCAGAGTTGTTCCATGGCGATCGCACAGTCAATCGACAAGAACCCCGCCGAGCTCGATGACGTCCCCGGCTGGTTCCCTCCGCTGGACCAGCTCCTGTTCACCTGGTTCCTGGAGCGGCAGGAAAAGGGCGGCCTCCGGGGCGATCTGGTGGAACTCGGCGTGTACATGGGCAGGAGCGCGATCCTGCTCGGGCGGCACCGGCAGGACGGCGAGGAGTTCACGGTCTGCGACCTCTTCGGCGGTGAGGCACCGGACGGGGCCAACCAGGCCGAGACGGCGAAGTCGTACTCCTCACTCACCCGGCAGGCCTTCGAACGCAACTACCTCTCCTTCCACGACACCCTGCCGCGGGTGCTGGAAGCCCCGTCCTCCGTGATCTCGGCGGAGGTGAAGCCGGGCACCTGCCGCTTCGTCCACATCGACGCCTCGCACCTGTACGAGCACGTCCGCGACGACATCGGGGCCGCCCGCGACCTGCTGCTGCCCGAGGGCGTCGTCGTGCTCGACGACTTCCGCTCCGAGCACACCCCCGGCGTCTCGGTCGCCACCTGGGAGGCCGTGCTCAATCGCGGGCTGCGCCCGATCTGCCTGAGCACCCAGAAGCTGTACGGCACGTGGGGCGATCCCGAACCCGTGCAGGAGGAGTTGCTGGTGATGCTGGAGGAGCGGACGGACATCGGTCTGAGCGTGCAGGACGCCGCTGGGCACCGCCTGGTGCGCGCCCGCGCCAACAAGGGACTGCAGGCACCACCCTTCCCGCACTCCCGGCACTACATACCGCCCGTGCCGCAGCCGCCGGCGGCCCCAGCCCCCGCCCCGGTGCCCGCCTCCCGCCGCCCGCGCTCCCGCGCCCGCCGCATAGGCGTGGACCTGATGCCCCCGATCCTCACCCGGACGGTGCGTCGGGCCCTGGCCAACCGCTCCCGGTAAGGCGCCTCAGCTCGCGAACGGCATCCGGGCCGGTGGCACCGCCCGTGTCCCGGCCTGGTGTTGCCGAAGGTCCTGCCGCTTGTCCACGCTGATCACTGGCTGGCGTCGCTGGCACCGCCCGGCGTCCCAAGACCAGCTACGCCACCGGCTTCGGCGCCCGCCTTCTCATCGCGCTGCGCCGCCTTCTGCCCGACCACGCCTTCGGCACCGTCATCTCCCACGCGGTCGCCATGCCCCGCTGAGTTCTCCGGAAGGCACCGGATACGCAAGGCACTGCCCGATCTCGCGGACCGTTCGATCGGCCGTGGCCGCCCAAGCGCCTCCGAACTTCCTCTGTCGAATTGCGTCGCGTAAACAGAGCCACAGCACCCCCTGCGGCGGCCTTCATGGGTGAGGTCAGGAGGCGGGCCGGTAGGTGGCTGCCGGGCCGATCGCGCCGGGCCCGAACTTCTCCCGGATCCGGTCGGCCGTCTCCTCGGCGGTGAGGCGTGCGCGCCGGGCGGCGTCGAGGCTGAGCTGTTCGGCGACCTGGTTGCCGTCCACCAGGTCCTCCGCGCGCAGGGCCGCCAGGCGGCGGGCCTTCTCCCACGCCGCGCCGCCGGCGAACGTCAGCGTGAGCGTGAGGGCGCGCGGCCTGCTGGCGGCGACGCAGTTCGGCGCCGAGCTGCACGACCGGTGTGAGCAGGGCCGACCGCGCCGGAGCGCCGTCGAGGACATTGTGGGGGAAGCGGTGCCGGACGCTGACGGAGGCGGGCAGGCGGCGGGCACACGGCGGGGGGTGACGGTACGGGGATCGGTGCCACGGGCCCGCTCGGCCGCGATCCGGCCGGCCTTGCCCAGCAGACGCTGCACGATTGCGGCCGGCAGCGCGGCGAGCAGGCCGACACGGTCGACGCCGTAGCGCCTGAGGACGGCAGCCTGGCGAGGGCCGATGCCGTGCAGATCCTGAACCGGCAGCAGGGCGAGCCAGTCGGCGGCGTGAGCGGCCTCGATGGCCAGGACGCCGCCCGCCCCCTCGACCTGTGCGGAGGCGGTCGCGGCGACGGTGACGGTCGGACCGATACCGACCCGGACGTCGACGCCGTAGCGGGAGGCCGTTCGCAGCCGCAGGATCTCCCCGAGGTGGACAGCGGTCGCCCGGTGGTAGCGCAGCGCACCGCGCAGGTCGACCGGGGCCGCCGTGGGCGGCAGAGTCCGCACCACCGCCGACAGCTCATGCAGCTGCTCCAAAACCTGCCGGTAGGTCTCCTCGGGCAGCTGGTCCGGGCAGCGCACATGCATCACCACACCCGGCCGACGCTCCGTCGGCTCCGCACTCATCCGTCGCTCACTTCCCCCACCACGTTATCGAGCAGAAAATCAAACACGCGACTGTGAAGGTGTGATCGCGCGCCTGGAGTGCCGAGCTCTACCAGGCCGCACTGCGGCAAATCACCATCCGCAAGCGCCAGCTGGCCGACGGAGTCAGGTAATGCGCGCGTTCACGGCCACGCTGGTGGCCCGAGCCGCCCATGAGCGGCTTGTGCGCGGTGGGCGGTGTACCCGGCGAGTCCGCTGGCCGGCGGCCCCGGATCCAGCGCAGGATGCTGTACGTGGCCGATGGAATCGACTGGACTCCGCTGGATCCGCAGGGGCGCACCCTGGGAGATGCCCGGGAGCATCCGGGTTTCGCCGACCGGGAGTATGTGCGGCGGCGGGACGCGATCGTGGCCGCCGCCGACGGGCACCGGGTCGGCGCCCATTCGCCTCCCGTGACCTACAGCGAGGCGGAGCATGACGCCTGGCGCAGGGTGCACGCCGCGCTCCTGACGGCGCAGGAGGACCGCGTGTGCGAGGCGGTCCTGCGGGCCCGGGACGCGGCGCCGATCCCCGCAGGCCACGTGCCGCAGCATGCGGAGGTCTCCGACCGTCTCCAGCCGATCACGGGCTTCCGGTTCACCCTGGCCGGCGGCATCGTGCCGAACAAGCGGTTCCTGGGCGCCATGGCCGACGGCTACTTCCACGCAGTGCAGTACGTGCGGCACCCGGCTATACCGCTGTACACGCCGGAACCCGACGTCCTGCACGACGTCTTCGGCCACGGCACCCACCTGGCCGACCCGTGGTTCGCCGACCTCTACAGAACCTTCGGACGTGCCGCCGCGCGGGTGGAGTCCAAGGACGCGCTGGACCTGATCAGCCGCGTCTACTGGTTCAGCCTCGAATACGGCGTCGCCTGGGAACGGGGACGGCCGCGCGCCTATGGTGCCGCGCTGCTGTCGTCGTACGGGGAGCTGGCCCGCTTCGCGCAGGCGGAGATCCGGCCGTGGAACATCCCCGACCTGGTCCGCGTCCCGTACCAGGTGGCCGGATACCAGCCAGTGCTGTTCGCCGCCGACTCTCGCGCGGATCGCCGACGCCCTTCACACGTTCCTCGACGACTTCGACGAGGACACCCGCGACCGGCACCGCCTACCGCCGCTGTCCGCCCGCGGATTCATGGGCCGCCCCGGCCAGGACCGGTCTGCCGCTTCCGGCGGGGCATGACTTCAGCATGCCGGCCGACGGCGAGACATTCCTCCGCGCGGCCGAAGGGGCTCGGGAAGGGGGGTATCCCCCTCCAGAAGATTGGAACAGCAACGCCACCCGCTGCCTCCTGCTCACGACGTCACACAGCTCGTGCCTTGCGGGATGCGATCCCTCCCGGGAGGAACGTTGCCCGGTCGGAACTCCTGCGGGCGCGTCGTGCAGTCCCGCAGCCGTGCCGTTCACGCTTCGATGGGTGTCCGAGGAGTGTGAACCTTGTGGCGGACGAACAGCGCCGTGTGCACGGCCACGACGATCAGTACGAGTGAGGGCGCGCCTGGACCGGGCAGGCGCCCCGCCCTGCTACCTCCGGCCTTTCCTGACTGCCGTTCGCCTGACTGAGGTTCGGCCCTCCGCGGCGCGATCAGCGTTCCGCGGCGAACGACTCGACGTAGGCCAGTGCCCCGTACAGTGCGTCCCGCAGGGGTGCGGATTCGCCGGCTGCCTGGTCCAGCAGTGCTCCGCCCTGGAACGCGGCGGTGAGCAGGTGGGCGAGGGCCGTCGGGTCGGCGTCCGGCCGCAGTTCGCCGCGCTCGCGCATTTTGGTCAGGCCGCGCCGGAACAGCGCCTGCCACCGCTCGAAGCCGGCGGCCACCGTGTCCCGGTGGGAGGGTTCGGCCTTGACGACCTCGGCGGCCAGGGAGCCGAAGGTGCACCCGCCGCGCACCATGTCCTGCGAGGCGATGTAGGAGTCGGCCCACCTGCGCAGGGCGGCGAAGCTGTCCAGTTCGCCCAGTTCGGGTGCCTGGTGGCGGGCGACGATGCCGTCGGCCTGCCAGGCGAGGACTGCGCGCACCAGGGATTCTTTGGTGGGGAAGTGGCGCGTCAGCTGTGAGCCGCTGACTCCGGCGGCCTCGCGTATCTGCTCGTTGTTGGTGTTCTGCACACCGTGTTCGTAGATCAGCTCGGCGGCCGCTCTGATGATGCGCTCGCGTGTGGCCAGGCCCTTGGCGGTCAGCTTCCGGTCCGGCACCTGCCTGGTGGTGGTCATGGTCGCCAGCTTACCGGAAAAAGGGGCTTGACAACCCATTCTGCGAGGTGTTCTCTGGGTGCAGGCTAAAAAGGGGCTAGCAGGCCCACTTTTCAGGAGGCGGACGGAAGCCCTGCGGCACCCGCACGACGGGCTGACGCCGGCATTCCCGCCGCTTCCCGCTCAAGAAACGGAGATCACCCTCATGGAACGCGCCCTCCTCGTGATCGGGTCCACCGGCAAGACCGGCAGCCAGACCACCGAACTTCTGCTCGAGCGCGGCCACCGCGTCCGCGCACTCGTCCGCGGCCTCGACGCGCGCGCCGAGCGGCTCGCCGCCCTCGGAGCGGACATCGTGGAAGGCGACGTCCTCGACCTGGACTCCCTGGCCCGGGCGACGAAGGGGATCGACGCCCTGTACTTCACCTATCCGATCCGCCCCGGACTGATGGACGCCACCGCGAACGTCGCCCAGGCAGCGGAGGAGAACGGGGTCGAGGCGATCGTCAACATGTCCCAGGTCTCCGCCCGCCGCAACACCGTCAGCAACGCGGCGCGCCAGCACTGGGTCGCGGAACGCGTCCTCGACCGCTTCCCCGTCCCGGTCACCCACCTCCGCCCGACCTTCTTCGCCCAGTGGCTGATCGACACCTGGGCCGACGGAACCGGCGAACTGCGCCTGCCCTTCGCCGACGGGCGCCACGCCCCCATGGCCGAAAGCGACCAGGCCAAGGTGATCGCGGCCATCCTGGAAGACCCCGCCCCGCACGCCGGCCGGATCTACCCGCTGTACGGAGCCGAGGAGCTCAACCACTACGAGATCGCCGCAAAGATGTCGAAGGCGCTGGTCCGTGACGTCATCTACGTGCCCATCGAACTCGACGAGTTCGCCGCCATCCTGCGCGGGCGCGGCGCGCCCGACCACCTGATCCAGCACCTGCTCGCCGTGGCCGTCGACTACCGCAACGGCGTCTTCGCCGGCACCAACGACCTCGTGAAGACGATCGGCGGCAGCGACCCCCTCGACGTCGAAGGCTTCATCGCCCAAAACCGCGCCGCCTTCGACCTGCCCACCGCCTGAGCACTGGAGAAGACCATGAGCGTCTGGTTCATCACCGGATCATCCCGGGGCTTCGGCCTGGAGATCACCCGTGCCGCCCTCGCCGCCGGCCACCAGGTGGTCGCGACGGCCAGGAACACCGAAGCCGTCCGCACGCAATTTCCCGACGCCGGCGACGCGCTGCTCACCGCGGCGCTGGACGTGACCGACCCGCAGAGCATCCGGACGGCCGTCGACGCGGCCATCGAGCGGTTCGGCCGGATCGACGTCCTGGTCAACAACGCCGGCAACGGACTGCTCGCCGCCGTCGAGGAGTCCGACGACGCCGCGGTCCGCAGGGTGTTCGAGACCAACGTCTTCGGCCCGCTCGCCGTCCAGCGCGCCGTGCTGCCGGTACTGCGGGGCCAGCGCTCCGGCCACGTGATCAACATCAGCTCCATCGTCGGATTCGCCACCGCACCGGGCTGGGGCATCTACGCCTCCACCAAGTTCGCCGTCGAAGGCTTCACCGAGACCCTCCACACCGAACTCGCACCCCTGGGCATCCACGTCACCCTCGTGGAACCGGGGTTCTTCCGCACCGACTTCCTCGACCCCACCAGCCTGGACACCGGCCCCGCAACCATCGACGATTACGCGCCCACCGTCGGCACAATGCGCACAGCCGCCGCGAGCCTGAACCACACCCAGCCCGGCGACCCAGCCAAGGCCGCCCGTGCCATCGTCGAGATGGCCGCCGCCCCCGAACCGCCCCTGCGCCTCCCGCTCGGAACGGACACCCTGCAAGCCTTCGACGCCAAACTGGACACCTTCCGCAAAGAGATCGACGCCTGGCGGCACGTCGCCCTCGCCACCGATCACGGCTAGTTTGATCCAGGAGTCCGTGGCCAAGTCACAGGCAGCGCCCGGCGAGGAAACCGACGCTCAGGTCCGCGAGATGCCCGCTGAGAAGGCCGCGGCCAGGGCCCCGGTGAAGAAGACGTCCTCGAAGAGGACCACGGCGGCGAAGAAGACGTCCTCCAAGAAGGCGATGGCCAAGAAGACGGACGCCCGCACACCCCGCAGCGCGTAGCCGCGGGCCACTGGTGCACCGAGCCCCGTTTACGCGCCGGCGCCCTGGCGCAGGTCCCGGAAGAACCCGGCCGCCGCCTGCCCGGCCGGGTCGTCCCCGCTGCGCGGGGCCGGGCACCGACGCCGCTTGGCACCGTGCCGCACATGCAGCGTACGGATGCCGTGGAAGGTCCATCGGGCAGCCGGTCTGGGACAGGAGAGTCCCCGGACGGGTGCCATGCGTTGGACGGGTATCCGTCGGCTGTTCGGGCACCCGAGACGTCATGCACGGACAACTTGCGCGTCCCACCAGCAGTGGTCTCATCGGCCAGGCATGCACGGCCGAGACATCGTCGCCCGGTCACGACGGCGCCAAGCACTCACGCCGAGGCCGGCGCGCCGGTCGCCTGCGCCGCCGGGTCCTCGTCTACCGGGCAATCGATTTCGTGTCCACGCATATCCCGGACGACCCGGGCCCGGGCGACCAATGCCTGCTCCTCGTGCACACCCGCCAGGTCGTCGGCCAGGTCCGGTACCGGATCTGCACTGCCTGCGCCCAGGGTGTCATCACCGCCGTCATCATTGATGAGCGCTTCCGCAGCACCGGTCTGGGCACCCGTGCGCTGTCACACCTACGGTCCCGCCACCCGGGACTGGCCTGGCGCAGCACGGTGCACAAGCGCAGCACCCGTCACCTCCTGCGCCGGATGCGCATTCCCCCAGCCATCTCTGCCGCGCCCTGCACCCACGACCACCGGAGACTCTCCGCTCCGGCCGACCCGATACTCGCCAGCGGCTGACGCCAGCACTCAGCGGTCACAGCGCGCTTGCCGGCGCAGCAGTTCATGGATGGTCTGCCGTCATGCGCCACTTGGTGAACTCGTACATCACCGGGCCGCGCGGCGGAGCTGGCATGGGTGAGGGGTGGCAGGGCATCCGAGGCGAAGAAAGTGGGCTGACCGAGCTTTCGGTGCCGCCCGTCGACGTCAACAGCCTCATAGGGGTGAGAAGGTGAAGGGCTTCCGCAGCTTCATCCTGCGCGGCAACGTGGTCGACCTCGCCGTCGGCATCGTCATCGGGGCAGCGTTCACCGCCGTAGTGAACGGCTTCGTCAGCGCCTTCCTGACACCACTCGTCGGGCTGGCCACCGGCGCCACCGGCGACATGAGCCGCAAGACCTTCACTCTGGGCGCCACCAAGTTCCCCTACGGCGCCTTCGTCAACGCGGCGATCAGCTTCCTCCTCCTCGCCAGCGCCCTGTACTTCCTGGTTGTGCTCCCGATCAACAAGCTCCACGAACGCCTCGCCCCACATCATGACGTTCAGGCCCCCAAACGGGACTGCCCCGAATGCCTCAGCCCCGTACCTGCCCAGGCCCGACGCTGCGCCTCATGCACCGTCTCCCTGCCCGCCGTACCCGCTCAAACCGGAGAGACGACCCAGCGCGCCGGGTGACCCGACCTCACACACGACTCCGCTCCATAACCGGCCCTGCCTGCTCGGCGCGTGCTCGTCTTGAGACCGGTCGCCGGTTGTCGGCTGCCGGTCAGGCCTCAGCGAGGGCTTGGCGGACAGTCTCGTGAATGTCGATGACGGCGTCGACGCCGACGATGCTGATGGTGCGCATCACGGATTCACCGATAGCAGCCAGGCGCAGCCGGCCGCCGGCTTCGCTGAGGGCACGGTGGGCGGCGAGGAAATGTTGATACCGCTGGAGTCCATGAATGCGACCTGGTGCATGTCGACCACGACGCGGGAGCGGAGAGTGTCGGAAGCGTCCAGGGCTTGGCGGAGTGTGTCACCGGTGTGGTGGTCGACCTCTCCGGACAGGGTCAGCACGCGGATGCCGTCGGTGGCGGTGGCTACGACCGACAGCCGACCGGTCCGCCCGGCGTGCTCGGTGTCCGTCAGTTCTCCCTCAGTTCTCCCTCAGACATGCCGGTGATCCTGGCACACTCAAGCCCACGTGCGCGGTGCCGCCCGGCACGGTACGAGCGGCGCCGTCGTGTGGCCAAGCCAACAGGAACGGCAAGGCGTGATCCGCAGATGTGCGGGTACATGCTGGCTCGTTGTCGGTGAGGCATGAATTGGCGGCCGTGATGAGACCAGATCCGGTGCCGGAAGAAGGCGCGGCGCTGGCCAGGCCGGTCAGACAGACCAGCGTTGCCCTGGTCGGAGACGGTGCGGACATCGCCCGAGCCCGCCACCTGGCAGCCGGCCTCCTCTCCCGGGTTCAAGCCGATCACGGCCTGCCCGTCTCACAGGGCGCCGTGGACCTCACCAACTGGTGGTCAGCGAACTGGTCACCAACGCCCGCAAGTACGCCCCCGGGCCGATCCTGCTCGACCTTCGCATCGTCGGCGATGTGGTGGAGGTCGTGGTGTGGGACTCCGACCCGGTCCTGCCGATCGCCCGGGCCGCGGACGCCGGCCGGGTCGGCCGGCACGGCCTGGAGATCGTCATGGCCGTCGCCCAGGGCTTCGAAGCCGCCCAGGGCTTCGAAGCGCAGCGTCAGCCCGTCGGCAAACGCATCACCGCCCGCCTCGCCCTGGCCGACGACCCCGGCGGCGCCATCGCCGCACACCAACCTTCGAAGAACGATTGGCCGCCGCCGCTCACACGGAACGGGAACCGACAGGGTGGCGGCCCAGAGCCGCGCGCAACTTCCCCAGCGGGACATCGGGCAGTGCTGCGCCCTGGGGGTGCTTGAGAACCTGTTCCGCTGCGGCGGCCACGCCCTGGCGGCCCCTTGCGCCCGCCAAGGCGATTCTGCAGCGATTTCTGCGTGTCACTGCGAGCCTGTGGCCACCAGGGCCGCGGTGATGGGTTCGAGGTTGGTGATCAGTTCGTCGAGTTCGCCGGGGGACAGGGCGTCGTAGGGTGGGGTGGCGAGTTCGTCAGTGAGGGTTTCGATGCGCTGTTTGGTCGCGCGGCCCGCGTCGGTGAAGTGCCCGTCGATGTCGATGAGTCCGCGTTCGCGCATACCGTCCATGACCGCGGCCAGGCGCTCTCTCGGCAAGTGTTGGATGCGTCCGAACGACTCCGGGGGGTGGATTCCCTGTTCCAGAGCGGAAAGCACGTGGGCCTCCGTGCCGCCGATGCGCGCGCCGACGAGAGCGGCGATGTGCCCGTCGCCGCGGTGCTCGCGCAGCATGGTCGCGGAGTGCCACAGTCGGGCGACGGGGTCGCTGGGTACCTCAAGGGTGCGCATGCCGGCGTACATCACCCGGCCTTCGGTAGGGGCGCTCGTCGCGGCCTTGGTGGTCAGGTCCGCGGCGCGCACCAGACCCGGGGACTCGGCCAGCTCATCGCCGAGGATGCGCTGTAGGGAGGCCGCGCTGCCCCGCTCCCGCGCGGCGACGGAGGCCTCGGGCGAGATCGTCTCCCAGGCGCTGGGGATGTGCCGTGCGGCTTCTCCGTCGGCGAAGTTGTAGAAGGCTGCGTGCACGACGTGGGCGGGCACTCGTCCCAGTGGGGCGGCGCGGCTGGCGAAGTAGCCGTCCCAGTAGGTGCGGTGGCCGAGTGCGGCCAGCTCCTCGTTGCACTCGTCCGCGAGGAACGTGACCAGGCAGATCGGCTCCAGGAGCTCGAACATGCGACGGGCGATGTGAGCCATCGGATGCAAGCGCGTCGTGCCCATCAGATTCTCCCTACGTCAGGTGTGCCGACTTGGACCGCCCGGCACACCGGAACTCATCGGCGACCGAAGGGAAGCAGTGCAGATGGGTCGTCGTTTGCAGGGCTGTGCATGCGAGAGCGGATTCAGGTCCAATCTGGTGACAGAAAGACTGCTGATTCAGTGTCTATGACAAGTCGGTTGCCTTGTGTGTGATAACCAGACTGCCTCGATAGCCCCTATTCGCCGGCTCACCCGGTGCCGCTGGTGACAATGATCCCGAGCACGCTGGTTGGCCGCTGAGCGCTGTCATTGGCCACTCGGCATCAGTTCAGTCGAGGATCGCGGTGGCTTCGATCTCGACCAGGTGGTCAGGGACGTCCAGTGCCGCGACGCCTATCAGCGTGGCCGGCGGGGCGGGCGTCCCCCCCCAGCTTCGCGGCGGCCCGGGAAATCCCTTCCAGGAGCAGGGGCATCTTGTCGGGGGTCCAGTCGACGACGTAGAAGGTCAGCTTCGCCACGTCGCCGAAGGAGCCGCCGGCCGCGGCCAGTGCGGTGCCGACGTTGAGATAACTCTGCTCGACCTGGGCGGCGAGATCGCCTTCACCGATGGTGACCCCCTCGGCATCCCAAGCAACCTGCCCGGCGACGAAGACCAGCCTCGACCCGGATGCGATCGACACCTGCTGGTAGACATCGTTACTCAGGAACTGTAGGAGAGTGGCCGCTGACGTGGAAGAACGCACTTTTCGGTAACTGGAGAACCTTATGGTGACCAAGCAGTTCACAGGCTCGCCCGAGGATGCGGACCTGGCGCGTGCGGGCTCCTTGGCGCGGGAGATCTTCTCCGACGTCGCCAACAAATGGGCGTTCCTGATCGTCGAGGGGCTCGGTGATCGCACCCTGCGCTTCAGCGAACTGCGCAACGAGATCGAGGGCATCAGCCACAAGATGCTCACCCAGAACCTGCGCATGCTGGAGCGCAACGGCCTTGTCGAGCGCACCGTGCACCCCACCGTCCCACCGCGGGTCGAATACACCCTCACTGAGCCAGGGCAGGCTCTGCGAGCGACGGTCGATGCGATGTGCGGCTGGACCCGCCGGTACTTCGATCACATCGAGGCCGCCCGCCGTCGCTTCGACACGTGACTTCTGCGGCCAACTGAGATGCTCAAAGTGGCCAACCAGCGTGCCCAGTCACAAACACGACAGTTTGCGAGTGATGCACGACGGTCTGAGAGCGTATTGCCGGTGACTCTCTGCAGGTGCCACCGGCGCCAGAACGTCCCCGTCGGCCGTGCGGCCCCCCCACAGGCCGGATGCCACCATGCAGAACCCCGGCTGCCCCGGCCATGCCCCGGCCGCATGACTGGTTGGTACCGCTTACGGGCACGAAAATTTGGCCCCGAGAAGCGAACACGCGAGGCGCCCTGATCGCCGCCCGCCTGGGCTGTTGGGACGAGCGCTGATCCCCTTCCGCGTGACTCAACAGCAGCCCTTCTCACGTTCCGCCAGGTGAACCGGTACCTGTTGACAACATGAAGTCAGATCCCCAGGCGCCCGCGTTCATGACCTTTCCGCCAGCAGCCCTACGTTGGCCTCGGCTGTGCCGGGCCGCCGCCGTGGTTCTCGGTGTGACACTCACTGCCATCCCGTGCGCCAGTGCATCGTCGGCCGCCCCCCGCCCCGCAGCTCAAGGCGCGACGTTCGGGGCTACGCAACAGGCCAAGGCGCCCACCGCTCTGCACGGGGGAGCGGTGATCAACGTAACCAGCGCAGAGCAGTTCAACACGCTGCTTCAGACCGATCCGAAAGTCATCGTCGACTTCACGGCGGTCTGGTGCGGCCCCTGCAAACTCATCAAGCCTGCATTTGAGCGCTTCTCGACGGAGCCGGAGTACAGCACCATCAGGTTCGCGGTCATCGACGTCGACCAAGTTCCAGATGTATCCGAGAAGGCCGGCATCAGGGCCATGCCCACCTTCCTGACCTATCTGGAAGGGAGGAAAAAGGGCGAACTCCTCGGAGCCGACCCGAATAAGCTGCGCAGGCTGCTGGACGAACTGGCCGCGGCCTAATGCTCCAGCTGTAGATCGCGATCTTGTTGGTTCGATGCGCACGCTGTCTCAGCTGGACTGGTCAGTGGAGGGGCTGACGGCGCTGTCCGTGCCGTAGAAGTGGCCTTGCTCGCACAGGGCGTCGATCTCGGCGTTTTCTTCCTCGCTCAGTTGTGCATCCAGCGCGACGCTGATGACGTGCCGGGCGCGGGCCGATCGCCGAGCGACATCCCAGTCGGCGATGAATTTGCCGACGGTGTGCTCGTCGGCGGTTCCGGATGCCTGGCGGGATCCGAGTCGGTCGAGGGAGACGACGAACTCGTTCAGGTCCTGCAGCATTGCGACGACCTCGCTGAGGGGCATGCGGATCTCTCGGGCGGACATGTCCATCAGCGGATTCAACTCCAGAGCTGGTGCTCGGGCCCAGGTCCTGATCTTGCTGGTCGGGGCTGGTTCGGAACGGGTGCGGCCACCGGTGATCATCGGTGTGTGAAGACAGAAGATCAGTCGGTGGCCGCAGGCCAAAGCATAGATCCCGCCCGCTGGCAGAAAGCGTTCGAGGGCCTGATGGGCCGTATCGCGGGACGGTTCGTCCGGGTGGAACCCCGGCGCCGGGCACGGGCGTTCGTGCTCGGACTGTTGTCGGACCTGCCGCGCAAGAACTGCTGGACACTCGCCGAGCAGGCCGGGCACGCGAGCCCCTACGGTCTGCAGCACCTGCTGTCGAGAGCCAAGTGGGATGCCGACGCGGTACGCGATGACGTCCGCGGCTTCGTTGTCGAGCACTGCACCACGAGGATGCGATGCCGGTCGCGGATGAGACCGGCGATCTGAAGAAGGGCACGGGCACGGTGGGGTGCGGCGCCAGTACACCGGCACTGCCGGGCGCATCGAGAATGCCCAGGTCGCCGTCTACCTTGCTACTCGACTCCGCTCGGGCACGCGGCGATAGACCGGGAGCTGTATGTCCCGCGTTCGTGGACCGACGACACGGCCCGCTGCCAGGCCGCCGGGATACCCGACAACGTCGCCTTCGCCACCAAGGCCGCCCTCGCAGCCCGTATGATCACCCGCGCGCTGGACGTTGGTGTCCCTGCATCCTGGGTGGCCGGCGACGAGGTCTACGGAGCCGACCCGCACCTGCGCACCGCCCTGGAGAAACGGCAGGTCGGTTACGTACTCGCCGTCGCCCGTGGCCACCAGATCACCACCCGTGCGGGCACGTTCCGCGCCGACGCCCTGATCAGGAAGCGGCCGCGGAGAGCCTGGCAGAAACTCTCCGCAGGCGCTGGAGCCAAGGGGCACCGCTTCTACGACTGGGCCCTGGTCGACCTCGCCGACGACCGGCCTGGCCACCACCAGTTGCTCGCCCGCCGCAGCCGACGCACCGGCGAACTCGCCTTCTACCGCTGCTACTCAGCTGCCCCGGTGCCGCTGTCCACCCTGGTGCGCGTCGCCGACCGTAGATGGACCGTCGAGGAGACCTTCCAGTCTGGCTGGGGCCTGCCCGGACTGGACCAACACCAGGTCAGACGTTGGACGTCCTGGCACCGCTGGGTCACCCTCGCGATGCTCGCCCACGCCTTCCTCACCGTCGTCCGCGCCCACGAACACGCCCGCTACCCGAAGCCGGACGGACTGATCCCCCTTACCTGCAGGGAGATCCAGCGCCTGTTCATCGCGCTCGTCGTCCGGCCCGTCCACGGCACGGTCCACCTGCTCGCCTGGGGCCGAGCCTGTCAGTTCCGGTAGCGCTGTGCCACTGCTGCGAAGGCGGCCTTGGGTTCCCATTCCATGTCGGGATAGGCCTGCCCCCGGCGTCCTTCGAGGAGTTTGACGATGCCCAGGCCGGCCCGGTCCAGGTCGTCCCGGGGGTCGCCGTCCGGGCGGTGCGGGTAGCCGGGCAAGGCGAACAGGAACACGAACGCGCTGTCCACGCCCTCGGTGTCGAAGATCTCCAGGAGTTCACTCAGATATGCGGCCTGGCCGGCCTCGTCACGCTCGTATATGCCGTTCAGCCGTACAGGGGCCTTGGTCTGCGGGTCGTGCTCGACCACTTCCAGCACGCGCCCGCCGCGGTCTCCCGCGCCGCGGTAGGCCGCAGTGCCGAATCCGGTGATGGCGAGTGGCTTCGGGCCTTGGGCCAGGGTGCGCACCGCGTCCCGGAACCGGTCGGCGACCTCTGCGGAGCGGATCAGCTCGAACGTCACAATGTCGAAGGGAGTCCAGTCGACCTGCTCGAACTGGATGGATGCGTAGGTGAGCTTGCCCCGGAAGCGCTCGCGGACCGTGGCCGCGGCATCGCGGAGGAACGCGTTGATGCGCACGCCGAGCTCGCGGATCGCTTCGGCCCGCCGCTCGGGTTGGCTCATCAGCTGCTGGACCCGCTCCTCGGGGCTCTGCCCGGGCAGGAACCCGCGGTTCATCACGCTCAGCTCGACTCCTGCAACGAACACGACTGTGGCTCCCTGTTGCCGGAGCCGTTCCGCTCGCCCGGCACAGTCGCGGAAGAGGGTGAGGATCTGTTCCGGGTCCAGCTCCAGCGGGTAGGGCGAGAACCAGACCTCCAGACCGAGCTCGGCGGCGGCACCGGCGGCCAGCTCCAGTCGGTCCGGGTCGCCGCCGATGATCTGGACCGCGTTGCAGTGCAGGTCGTCGCGGATGATGGCGAGCTCCCGCCGGACCACCGCGGGGTCGAAGTGCTCGCGGGATATCTGGCCGTGCACGACGAATCCGGTGTCGTAGGTCATTCCTCTTGCTCGCATGGTGACGTCCCCTCTGTCGGTCTCGACCAGGCCGAGGCTGACAGGAAAAGTGCGTGCACGCAAGTTTGCGTGCACGCAGCCTGTGTGGAACGCTGAGTACCGTGACGACATCACCGCCAGGGCTGCGGGAGCGGAAGAAGCAGGCCACACGCGAGGCGCTACGCGAGGCGGCCCTACGCCTGGCCGTGGAGCGCGGACCGGACCAGGTGCGGGTCGAGGACATCGCCGAGGCGGCCGGGGTCTCCCCACGCACCTACAACAACTACTTCGCCAGCCGCGAGCAGGCGATCGTCTCCGCTGTCACCGCAGACCGGGAGGCGCGGATCGCGGCGGCGGTCACGGCTCAGCCCGCGGGAGCGCACCTGGCCGACGCCGTCACCGAAGCAGTGGTCGAGCAGTACACGAACATCGGAGAGCGCGAACAGCAGGCGCTGTTGCTCATCACCACCCGAACCGCGCTGCGCGACGCATTCCTCGACACCACGGCCGACATCGAGCCCTCGCTCACGGCGGTGATCGCTGAACGCCTGGAGGGTACAGGAGCGCACACAGCCCGCGTTCTCGCGGCAAGCGTGGCCGCGGCGGTACGCATCGCGCTGGAAGGCTGGCTCCAGCCGACCGGGAATGCGGAGGCCGCCGAGAGTTTCGGCGCCGGAGGACTCGTCGTGCCCTCCGGCTCACTGCCCGACCAGCTCCGCGCGGCACTGGCCCCGCTCGCGCCTGCGTTCGACGCCGCCGAGCGACGCACCCAGCCGTGAAGCCGACCCGACTGGGACATCCGCTGGACAAACAGTAGATCCGGAACACGCCGATGCACCCGGCCGTCATCATACTCGTCAGCCACACCAACGTAGGTGACACCGCGTCAGGTCTCGATCTACGACTGGAGTACTAGTACTCCAGCCGGACTTCTGTATTTCGGCTGGTCAACGGCCTGGCGGTGGGGAGTGTAGCGGGGGTGCGGCATGCGTGGGGCGGGCTTGGA
>NZ_JBFACN010000032.1:0-97545 GCF_040640875.1 Streptomyces sp. NPDC021562 | reverse complement strand
ATGGGCAGCCAGGCCGCGACCAGTTCGTCGCGCAGCGCGTCGCGCTCGGGGCCCTCGTCGAGGGCGGCGAGACGGGCGAAGAGGGCCGCTGTGTCAGGGGCGTCGTCGTGAGTGCGGCGGGACGTCCCCGCAGCGGTGTGGCCGGGCGTCGCGGGACGGCTGGTCGACAAGTCGGTGAGCATACGGATTCGCTCCTGAACGGTGGGGTTCAGGGCGTCACCGGAACGTGGTTCCGGGAATCGACCCGAACGGTGGTGTCAGGGTCGCCGTGGGAGCACCGTCCGGACCGTGGTGCGGGCCCGGGGGCTGTGGAGCCACCGCTCCCTCCGGCGCGCGCCTCCGGTCCGAAGCACGTCACTCCGCCTGCCCCCTCGCACCCGGCGCAAACACCGCCGGAGAAAAACATCGCTCACGCGAGGGGTACGACCGCGGAGATCCGCTTGCCCCCGGTGGGCAGTCCGGCGACCTCCACGTCCCGGGCCAGCCGGCACACGATGGGCCAGCCGCGGCCGCCGACCCGCCAGCGGTGCCGCTCGTCCACGGCCCGCTCGACCACCGGCACCTCGTCACTGGGGTCGCTGACCGACACCCGTACCGCGCCCGCTTCGACGTCGACGTCGAATCCGGTGATGCCGCCGCCGTGCAGGATCGCGTTGGTGGCCAGTTCCGAGGTGACGAGCAACGCGTCCTCGAGGCCGGTGGCGCCGAGGGCCACCGCGTGCCTCGCTATCTCGCCGCGGACGGCTCTGCGGGCGTCGGCGGGCTGGAGGGGTGACGGCCGGTGTGTCGCGGGCGGTGCCACTGCCGATTCTGCCGGGTACTGTTCGCGCATCCTTTCGCTCCCTGGGTCGCTCCGGGCCTCTTGTTCCGGCTCACCTGTCGCGGCACGGCCAAACCCATTGACGGCCTCCAGGGGCTCCCCAAAGTGAAACGGGTCACGTAGCCTGTTCCTGGTTGCGCGAAACCGCTCCCGATGGTTTACCGTTCACCCATAAGTGGTCGAGGAGTTGACATCGGGTCCTCCCCGCACCACCTCTGACGGCCCTGGCTGGCCTCCCCCGTCCAGCCAGGGCTTTTTCCTGCCCGGACGGCGATTCCCACCGCCTTCGAGGTGCCCGGCGAGGCGGCAGCGGCTGAAATGGGCGTAGGGAAAGCCCCCGTACCCTCGCCGGCGAGGAGCCCCGCCCATGACCAAAGCCATCAAACTGCTGACCGCCCTCCCCCAGGCACAGCGCGAGCGCCTCATGGAGCTGGCCCACGAGGTCTCCTTCCCCGAGGACAGCCGGATCTTCGAGGCCGGCGGCACCGCGGACCGCTTCTGGGTGATCCGTTCGGGAGCGGTCAACCTGGACCAGGAGGTGACGTCCCACAAGCGGGTCACCGTCGCCACTCTGGGCGCCGGCGACCTGCTCGGCTGGTCATGGCTGTTCCCGCCGTACACCTGGGACTTCGGGGCGGTGGCGTTCAGCCGGGTGCGGGCCTACGAGTACGACGCCGCGGCCGTGCTCGCGCTGTGCGTGGAGGACCCGCTGCTCGGCCTCTCGCTGGTCCGGACCGTCGCCGAGATCCTCGCCGGCCGGCTGGAGATCACCCGGGGCAAGCTCCTCGACGCGTACGTCGGGCGCCGGCCCGTGTAGCCGGTCAGACGCGGTAGCGGCGCAGGGCGGGGACGGCCGCGGCCAGGGCCAGCATCGCGACCACCACCAGCAGTCCCCCGCCCGCGACGGCGGCACGCGGCCCGAAGACCGAGCCCGCGGTGCCGTGCAGCACGTCGGCCAGCCGGGGACCGCCCGCGACCACCACCGTGAACACGCCCTGCATCCGGCCGCGCATCTCGTCGGTCGCGGCGGAGAGCAGGATCGCGCCCCGGAAGACCATCGAGACCATGTCGGCGACCCCGGCCGCGGCCAGGAAGGCGGCGCCCACCCACAGGTTCGCGCTCAGCCCGAACCCGGCGATGGCGGCGCCCCAGCCGACGACCGCCCCGATCACCATCGGACCGTGCCGGCGCATCCGCGAGAAGGTGCCCGAGAAGAGCCCGCCGAGGACCGCCCCGATGGGGATCGCCGCGAACAGCAGGCCGAGCGCGAGCCCCTCGCCGTACGAGCCGTAGGTCTGGGCCGCCAGTTGCGGGAACAGCGCGCGGGGCATGCCGAAGACCATCGCGATGATGTCCGCCAGGAACGACAGCAGCAGCACCTTGTGCAGGGAGATGTAGCGGAACCCCTCCGCGATCTCCCGCACCCCGGCCCGCCGCGCCGCGCCGCCCGTCAGCGGCGGCAGCGCGGGCAGCCGGTAGACCGCCCACACCGTGACGCACAGCGCCAGCGCGTCGATCAGGTACAGCTCCGGCAGCCCGATGACGGGGATGAGCACACCGGCCAGCAGCGGACCCACCACCTGCCCGGTCTGCATGACCGTGGACCCCAGGGCGTTCGCGGCGGGCAGCTGCGCCTCGGGCACCAGCCGGGCTATGGAGGCGGTACGGGCGGGCGCGTTCAGCCCCCAGAACGCCTGCTGCACGGCGAGCAGCACCATCAGAGCGGCCACCGACTCCGTTCCGGTGGCGGCCTGGAGCCAGAACAGCAGCGAGGTGACGCCGATCCCGGTGTTGGTGATCAGCAGCAGCTTGCGGCGGTCCATGCTGTCGGCCACCGCGCCGCCCCACAGGGCGAACACGACCAGCGGCAGCAGCCCGGCGAGGCTCGCGGCGCCCACCCAGGCCGAGGAGCCGGTGATGTCGAAGATCTGCTTGGGCACGGCCACCGCGGTGAGCTGGCTGCCGACCGAGGTGACGACGGTCGACGACCACAGCCTGCGGTAGGCGGGGATGCGCAGCGGGCGGGTGTCCATCGCCCAGCGGCGCCAGCCGCGCCGGGGCGGGGACGCCGCGGTCCCGTCAGAGGGCTCGGTGCCGGGTCGGGTGCTGCTCTCACTGGTGTCCACGGGCGTCCTGGTCTTCTTGAATGCTCGCTACATCTTTCGATTCGGCACTCACTATCCCAGCACCGCCCGCGGCCGCCGAACCGGTTGTCCCGGGATGCGGCTGCCGGAAGATCCGGGCGGCTCAGGATCCGGCCACCAGCGTCAGGCCGAGGCCGAGCATGGTCAGCGCCACCAGACCGTCCAGCACCCGCCAGGCGGCCGGCCCCGTGAGCCACCGGCCGAGCAGCCGCGCCCCGAAGCCGAGGGCGGTGAACCAGCAGAGGCTGGCCAGGGCGGCGCCGAGACCGAAGGTCCAGCGCAGGTCCCCCCGGTCGGCGGCGAGGGAGCCGAGCAGGAACACGGTGTCCAGGTAGACGTGCGGGTTCAGCCAGGTCATGGCGAGGCAGGTGAGCACCGCCCGCCGCCGGGACCCCGTCGCCTCGCCCTCGGTGCGCAGTCCGGCGGCGCCGGGCCGCAGCACCCGGCGGGCGGCCAGCGCGCCGTAGCAGAGCAGGAAGGCACCGCCGATCAGGCCGACCGCCCGCACCGCGCCCGGCCAGGCCACCACGATCGCGCCGACACCGCCGACGCCGAGGGAGATGAGCAGGGCGTCGGAAAGCGCGCAGATGCCGACGACGGCGAGGACCGCGTCCCGGCGGATGCCCTGGCGCAGGACGAAGGCGTTCTGGGCGCCGATCGCGACGATCAGCGAGAGGCCGCTGCCGAAACCGGCGGCAGCGGCGGCGAGGGAGCTGGACATGACCTCGACGCTACGGAAGCGATCACCCGACGTACAGCTAAGGATTTTTACGTACCCTTAGCTGATCTGATGATGGGAGGGAACCGTGGAGCTTCCCCTCGACCAGGTGCGGACGCTGCTGGCGGTGGTCGACGAGGGCACGTTCGACGCGGCGGCCGCGGCCCTGCACGTGACGCCGTCGGCGGTCAGCCAGCGGGTGAAGGCGCTGGAGCGGCGCACCGGCCGGGTGCTGCTCCGGCGCACCAAGCCGGTGCGGCCGACGGAGTCGGGCGAGGTGCTGGTCCGGTTCGCCCGCCAACTGGGCAGGCTGGAACGGGACGCGCGCGGCGAACTGGGCATGAGCGGCGCCGGGGAGCCGACCCGGGTGTCCGTCGCGGTCAACGCGGACTCGCTGGCGACCTGGTTCCTGGGGGCGCTGACGGGTCTGCCGGGGATCTTCGTCGAACTGCGGCGGGAGGACGAGGACCACACGGCGGCGCTGCTGCGGGAGGGGCTGGTGATGGCGGCGGTCACCTCGGCGCCGGACCCGGTGCCCGGGTGCTCGGTGCGGGCGCTCGGGCGGATGCGGTATCTGCCGGTGGCGGCACCGCAGTTCGCGGCGGCGCACGTGCGGGGTGAGCTCGCGGACGCGCTCGCCGAGGCGCCGGTGCTGGTGTTCGACCGGCACGACGACTTCCAGGACGGGTTCCTGCGGCGGCTGGGGCGCGCCGGGGCGAGTGCGCTACGCCATCACGTACCCACCTCGGAGGGGTTCGCGGACGCGGTGACGGCCGGGCTGGGGTGGGGGATGGTGCCGGAGGCGCAGGCGGAGCCCCGGTTGCGGGAGGGGAGGCTGGTGCGGCTCGGGGGGCCGCAGTCGTGGGTGGACGTGCCCTTGTACTGGCAGCAGTGGAAGCTGGATTCGCCGGCGTTGGGGGCGGTGGCCGAGGCGGTGGTACGGACGGCGGGGGGTGCGTTGCGCCGGCCGTAGTGGTTCTAAAAGGGCGCCTGTAGTCGGCGTTCTGCGCTGTCCAGGAGCATCTCCAGGGCCGTGGGATAAGCGCTCGTCACCATGCGCTTCGCGAGGAGCGGGGCGGCTTCCGCGATGCGGGGGTGGGTGGTGGAGGGCAGACGGGCGTACGTCGAGGCCCACTTGGCCTCGTCCGCTCGCTGGGAGTCCTTCGGCAGGGCCAGGGAGGCCGCGTCCAGGGCCGCGAAGGCCAGGGTCTGGTCGATGAAGGCGTGGTAGACGCGGACGGTCTCGGCGACCGGGAACCCCGCCGTGCGCAGGACGTCCAGGATCGCCTCGTCGGCCGCCAGTTCCTGGGGCCGCCCCGTCACCCGGTTCGCCGTCAGCAGGGCCGCCTGCGGGTGGGACACGTACTGCCCGTGGATGCGCAGCCCGATCGCGCGCAGGTCGGTGCGCCACTCCCCTGTCGGCGCCCAGCCGGCCAGCGCCCGGCCGATGAGGGCGTCGCCGATCGCGAGGGTCAGGTCGTCCATGCCCCGGAAGTAGCGGTACAGGGTGCTGGGGTCGCAGTCGAGGGCGAGGCCGAGCCGGCGGGCGGTGAGGCCCGTGCTGCCGTGCTCGCGCAGCAGCCGCAGGGCGGTGTCGACGATCAGCCGCTCGGACAGCACGGTACCGCCGCGGGTCGGACGGCGCCGCCGCCTCCTGTCCTCCGGTACCACCTGTTTGGGCATGACGCGCTCCCCTGTCGTTCTTATGCCAACGCCATTGACCTTATGCGAAGGACCGGCGTTTGATTCCGGTCAGGGCGCCCCGAACTCGACCTCGCACTCTGTTCGAGAAGGAGACTTCGCCATGCGTGTACTGCTCGTGGGAGCCGGTGGTGTGGGCACCGCCGTCACCCGGATCGCGGCCCGCCGTCCGTTCTTCGACGTGATGGTGGTCGCGGACCAGGACCCGGCCCGGGCCGAGGCGGCCGTGAAGGCCGTCGGCGACGGCAGGTTCCGGGCCGAGCACGTCGACGCCGGGGACGAGTCGGCCGTGGCCGCGCTGCTGGCCCGGCACGGCTGCGACGTGCTGCTCAACGCCACCGACCCGCGCTTCGTGATGCCCCTGTTCCGGGCCGCCCGTACGGCCGGCGCGGGCTATCTCGACATGGCGATGTCACTGTCCAGGCCGCACCCCGAACGCCCGTACGAGGAGTGCGGGGTGAAGCTCGGCGACGAGCAGTTCGCGCTGGCGGCGCAGTGGGCCGAGGCGGGGGCGCTGGCACTGGTCGGCATGGGGGTGGAGCCGGGTCTCTCGGACGTGTTCGCACGGTATGCGGCCGACGAGCTCTTCGACGACATCGAGGAGATCGGGATCCGCGACGGCGCGAACCTGACGGTGGACGGCTACGACTTCGCGCCCTCCTTCAACATCTGGACCACCATCGAGGAGTGCCTCAACCCGCCCGTCGTCTACGAGAAGGAACGGGGCTGGTTCACGACCGCGCCCTTCAGCGAACCGGAGGTGTTCGAATTCCCGGACGGGATCGGCCCGGTCGAGTGTGTCAACGTCGAGCACGAGGAGGTGCTGCTCGTGCCGCGCTGGGTGGACGCCCGGCGGGTCACCTTCAAGTACGGGCTGGGCGCCGAGTTCATCGAGACGCTGCGGACCCTGCACCGGCTCGGCCTGGACAGCACCGTCCCGGTGGCCGTGCCCGCCGCCGGCGGGCCGGTCGCGGTCTCGCCCCGGGACGTGGTCGCCGCCTCGCTGCCCGACCCGGCGACGCTGGGCGAGCGCATGCACGGCAAGACCTGTGCGGGCACCTGGGTGCGCGGCACGAAGGACGGGCGACCGCGTGAGGTGTATCTCTACCACGTTGTCGACAACCAGTGGTCGATGGCGGAGTACGGTTGTCAGGCCGTGGTGTGGCAGACGGCCCTCAACCCGGTCGTCGCCCTCGAACTCCTGGCCACCGGTGCGTGGTCGGGCTCGGGCGTCCTCGGTCCGGAGGCGTTCCCGGCCCGCCCGTTCCTCGACCTGCTGACCGAGTACGACTCGCCCTGGGGTCTGCGGGAGCAGTGACATCCGCGAATCCGAGGCGACTTGCCCGTTTCAGCGGTGCCCGCTCCGGTGACCCGAAGCTGAGCAACCCACACAGTGAACGGCAGAGTCGACATGGATCGCAGGTGACATCGATGGACAACTGGCGAGACCACGCCGAGTGCCGCGACGAGGATCCCGACCTCTTCTTCCCGATCGGCACCACCGGCCCCTCACTGCACCAGACGCGGCGGGCGAAGGCGGTCTGCGAGCGTTGCCCGGTTCAGGACCAGTGCCTGGACTGGGCGATGGAGACGGGGCAGGCCATCGGCATCTGGGGCGGTACCACCGAGGCGGAACGCCGGCTGCTGACCCGGCGCAGGAAGGCCGCCGCGCGCCGGTTCAGCTGACGTCGGCCGGGGCCGGGGCTCCCGGCAGCCGCAGGGTGAACCGGGCGCCCCGGCCCGGCTCGCTCTGCGCCTCGGCGGTGCCGCCGTGGGCGGCGACCAGGTGCCGCACGATCGGCAGCCCGAGGCCGCTGCCCCCGGTGCGGCGGCTGCGGGACTTCTCCGCGCGCCAGAACCGTTCGAAGACGTGCGGCAGGTCCTGCGCCGCGATGCCCGGCCCGGTGTCGGCCACGGTGAGCACGATGTCGTCGCCGTCATGACGGGCGGTCAGGGTGACGGTCCCCCCGGCGGGGGTGTGCCGGATCGCGTTGGAGACCAGGTTGCCGAGCGCCTGCCGCATCCGCACCGGGTCGGCGTCGAGCCAGGCGGTGCCGTCGGAGTCGGTCAGCAGGGCGACGCCGGCCGCGTCGGCGGCCACCCGGTGGGCGGCGGCCACCTGGTCCACGAGGTCGGCGGCGCGGACCGGTTCGCGGTGCACGCGCAGGGTGCCGGCGTCGGCGGCCGCCAGGTCCTGGAGGTCGTCGATGATCCGCTGCAGGACCAGGGCCTCCTCGTGCAGGGAGCCGAGGAGCGCCGGATCGGGGGCGACCACTCCGTCCTTGGTGACCTCCAGCCAGCCGCGGATGTTGGTGAGCGGGCTGCGCAGTTCATGGGCGATGTCGCTGACCATCGCCTTGCGCTGCTCCTCCAGGCGTTCCCGGCGCTCGGTCAGGTCGTTGAACGCCTCGGCGAGCAGTCCGGTCTCGTCCCGGGTGCGCACCGGTGCCCTGGCGTGCAGTTCGGGCGGCTGCTGTGCGGCGAGGGTGAGCGCGCGCAGCGGTCGTACCAGACGGGTGGCGACGACGGCGGTGACGGCGACCGTGATCGCGAGGACGAGCCCGGCCGCGCCGACGATCCTGGTCTTGTTGGCCCGGGACATGTCGAAGCGGGGCGCGGTCTGGTCGCCGATGCCGAGGAACAGTTCGGCGGCGGGGGCGACATAGGGTTCGAGCTGGGTGCGACGGGCGTCGGTGATGCAGTTGCGCGCGGTCCGGTCCGACTGCCGCTCGCCGTCCTTCCCGGTGATGAGGAACCTGCCCGTGACCGGATTGCGTCCCGTCGTGTCGTAGGACAGGGAGAGCGAGCCGCCGAGGTCCATGTCCCGGGACCGCAGGCAGGGACGGGTGAGATCCGTGAGGGCGCCCAGCGCCTTGGCCTCGGTGGCGGTCGGGGCGTCCAGCGCGTCGGTCGTCTGCGCGGTCGTGCCGTAGACGCGGCCGCACCCGACCTTGATCTCCAGGGCGGAGTCCCCGGTGTCCCCGGCGTCCCCGACGACGACGTACGGCCGTCCGCTCGGGACGTGCCGGACGCTGGTCGCCACGCCCACGTGGTCGAAGCACGTCTGCTCCTTCTTCGCGACCAGGTCCAGCTTCTCTCGCTCGGGCGCGGTGAGCCGGAACGGTCCCACCGCCCGCGGGTCGATGCCGCTGAGCTGGGCGCCGAACTCCGTGTAGGTGTCGGTGTGCAGGGGATCCACGGCGGCGGCCGGGCGGGGCGGGAGCGGGGTGCCGCCGGGCGCCGAGTCGGCGATCAGGGTGCGGTCGGAGGTGGTCAGGGCGATCCTGCGGCCGGTCCTGGCGGCCAGCGTGCGCACGGTGTGCCCGACCCCGGCCCAGTCCGGGTGGTCCGCGGCGTATCCGCTGAGCTGGGCGAGGATCCGGTTGTCTGCGGCGAGGTCCTGGCCCTGTTCCTCCTCCAGTGCGCTGGTGGTGGTCGTCACGGCGAGCCAGGCGGTGGCGGCCACGGAACAGACGGCGATCAGCACCGAGGTGAACAGCAGCCGTACCAGCAGCCGTTTGCGCCACGGTATCCGCGGCGTCACGGCCTGCCGCCGCTCAGTTTGTAGCCGACGCCGAACACGGTGACCAGGCGTACCGGCCGGCGCGGATCGGACTCGATCTTCCGGCGCAGGTTCATCACGTGGACGTCGACGGCGCGTTCGGTGGAGGACCGGTCGAAGCCCCGGGTGCACTGCAGCAACTGCCGGCGGGTGAAGACCCGGTCGGGTTCCCCCGCCATGGCGAGCAGGATCTGGAACTCGGCCGGGGTCACCTCCACCGGTTCCCCGTCGCGGCGCACCTCGTGGCGCACCGGGTCGACGCTGATCCCGGCGGCGATCACGGCGGGTTCCTCCCGGACGGCGGCGCTCCGCCCGCTGCGCCGCAGGATCGTCCGGATCCGCGCCATCAGCTCGCGGGGGCTGTACGGCTTGGTCATGTAGTCGTCGGCGCCGAGTTCCAGGCCGAGCAGCACGTCGTCCTCGTCGGAGCGGGCCGTGAGCATCAGCACCGGGATCTCCGGGTCGCCGCCGCGCAGCACCCGGCACACGCCGAAGCCGTCGACTATCGGCAGCATCAGGTCGAGGACGACCAGGTCGGGCCCGAGCCGCCGGGCCGCGTCCAGCGCCGCGGCGCCGTCGTGGACGACGGTCGCGGTGTGGCCCTCGGCCAGCAGCGACCGCCGGATCAGCTCGGCCTGCATCTCGTCGTCCTCGGCGACCAGCACATGCGCGCACACGGGTTCGGATCCTGGGCGTCTACTGTGCGAGCCAGTCGGCGTATCCCATGACCACGACCGGATGCCGGGCCGGGTCGAGGGTGCGCAGCAGCTCCTTCATGTGGGCCTTGGCGACACTGACGCAGGCGTGCGTGGGGCCCCCGTGGTCGACGTGCAGCCAGACGCCGCCACCGCGGGCGGCCCCCAGCGGCCGGGTCCAGTCCAGCGGTGAGGTGCCCGGCTCACGGTTGTAGTTGATGGCGACGACGTAGTCGAAGGAGCCTTCCAGCGGCTCGCCCTCGAACCCGGTGCCGGGCGCGTGGAAGCCGTCCGACCGGTGGTACGGCAGCTTGCTCCCGGGATCGGCCAGCAGGCCTCCGGCGTCGGTGAGCCCGTACACGCCGACGGGAGAGCGCAGGTCACCGGCCATGTGGTGCTCGCTCCAGCCGTCCTTGCCGTTGTGTGCGGGCCAACGGGCGCCGGGCTGCCAGGTGGTGTCGTCGCGCTCGTAGAGGACGACGGAGGACACCGGGGAGTTCCTGCCCCGCCCGGAGGCGACGACGACCTGCTCCGCCCGCTCGGGTATCGCGGCCGTCGTCTTCGGCCCGAGCCCCGGTATGCCCTGGCCCTGCGGGCCACTCCCGGCCGTCGGGGAGGCCGTCGCCCGCGCCGCCCGGCCGTCGTCGGCGGGGCTCGGCGCGGCCTCGGCGCCTCCCCCGCAACCGGACAGCAGAAGGGGGGAGGCGAGAAGGGCGACAGCTGTTCTGCGTTGGATCATGAGACCGACTCTGGCCGAGAAATGTAAGGAACTGGTCAGCTTTCGCGCCCTCTTGGGGCGCGGGGCTGTGTCGTCACGGCTTGCCCTTCTTGTACAACCACGTCTGGAACAGCGACCCGAGGTCGACCCCCGACTGCCCCTCGGCCAGCTTCACAAACTGAGCCGTTGTCCCGTGCCCGTACCGGTGTTCACTCGCCCAGGCCCGCAGGATCCGGAAGAAGACCGCGTCCCCCACCGCCTTCCGCAGCTCGTGCAGCGCCATCGCCCCGCGGGCGTAGACCGGTTCGCCGAAGATGTTCTTCCCGCTCCCCGGGTCCCCCGGCGGGTACGCCCACAAGGCGTCGCTCGCCGGCTTGGCGTACAGCGCGTCGAAGGTCTTCTGCGCGCTGTCGCCCCCGTGCTGCTCGCTGTAGAGCCACTCGGCGTACGTGGCGAATCCCTCGTTGAGCCAGATGTCCTTCCAGGCGGTGAGGGAGACGGAGTCGCCGAACCACTGGTGGGCGCTCTCGTGCACGAGGGTGCTGAGGTCGGGCGCCGAGTCGTAGATCGGCCGGCCCTGCGTCTCCAGGGCGTACCCGACGCTCGGCGCGTGGTCGACGATCGCCCCGGCGGACCGGAAGGGGTAGGGCCCGAACAGCCGGCTCTCCCAGTCCAGGACCGACGGCAGCTTCTTCAGCACGGGCGCCGAGCCGTTCGCCTCACGCGGGTCGACCGCGTCGTACACCTTGATCCCGTCCCGGGTGGTGTACTGCTCGACGTTGAACTTGCCCACCGTGGCGGTGGCGAGGTACGCGGCCATCGGCTCGCTCTGCCGCCACCGGAAGGTGGTGCGCCCGGCCGACGTGTGCTGTCCGACGAGGACGCCGTTGGCGACGGCGGTGCGCCCCTTGGGCACCGTGATCGTGAAGTCGTACGACGACTTGTCCTTGGGGTGGGTGTTCGCCGGGAACCAGGTCATCGCGCCCTGCGGCTCCCCGGCGACGAACGCGCCGTCGTCCGTGGGGATCCAGCCGTCGGCCGAGCCGTCGGGGTCGGTGACCGGCCCGGGGGTGCCGTTGTAGCTGACGGCGACCCGGAACTCCCGGCCCTTCGCCAGTGCGCGCGACGGCGTGACGACGAGTTCCTGTCCGCTGCGGCTGAAGCGGGCCGTACGTCCGTCGACGGTCACCCGGGTCACCTTGAGGCCCTTGAGGTCGAGGTCGAAGCGGGTGAGCCGCTGGGTGGCCCGGGCGCTGAGCACGGCCTTGCCGTCGAGGTGGCGGGAGGCCGTGTCGTAGCGGAGCGTCAGGTCGTAGTGGCCGACGTGGTAGCCGCCGTTGCCGCTGAGCGGGAAGTACGGGTCACCGGCGCCCGAGCCGCCGACGGTGCTCGCCGAGGCCGGTCCGGCGGCGGCGAGCAGGGCCGCCACGGCGACCGGGACGGTCGCGAGGACGGCCTCGCGGCGGAGGACTGAGGTACGTCTGCTTGCAGCCTGCACGTGCGCTCCTTCGGAGGGGGTGGCTGATGATCAATGGCCCACACTACGACAGGCCCTGGCGGGGCGGCGGGCGTCCGCGCTTCCCCCTCGTTCAGATCAAGTCGCGCCGCGTCGGCGGCCGGTGGCGGGATCCGCCGCGTACGCTCGCGGGACCGTCACCGAGCCGAGAGGTGCCCGACCGTGAGCGTGCGCGTCCGCAGGATCTACGAATCGCCGGAGCCGGACGACGGGGTGCGGGTCCTGGTGGACCGGCTCTGGCCGCGCGGGGTGTCCAAGGAGGACGCGCACGTGGACGAGTGGCCGAAGGGCCTGACGCCGTCCACCGAGCTGCGCCACTGGTTCCACGAGGGCGGTTCCTACGAGGAGTTCACCCGCCGTTACGAGGCGGAGCTCGACGCTCCCGAGGCCGCCGAACTCCTCGACGGCCTGCGGAAGACGGCCCGGAGGCGGAAGGTCACCCTGCTCACCGCGTCGAAGACGCCCGAGGAGAGCCACGCCGCTGTGCTGGCGCGGCTCCTGACGCAGTGAGCTACGCGGTCTGCTTCGCCGCCGCCCGGCCCGCCGCCCGGCCGGAGAACAGGCAGCCGCCGAGGAAGGTGCCCTCCAGCGCGTTGTAGCCGTGCACGCCGCCGCCGCCGAAGCCGGCCACCTCGCCGGCCGCGTAGAGCCCGCCGATCGGCCCCCCGTCGGCGCCGAGGGCACGGGAGTCCAGGTCGGTCTGGATGCCGCCGAGGGTCTTGCGGGTGAGGACGTGCAGCTTGACACCGATCAGCGGACCGGCTGCCGGGTCGAGGATGCGGTGCGGGGCGGCGACCCGGCCCAGGCGGTCGCCGATGTACCGGCGGGCGTTGTGGATGCCCTGGACCTGGGAGTCCTTGCTGTAGGAGTTGTGGATCTGCAGGTCGCGGGCGACGATCTGGCGGCGCACCTCGGCCGCGTCGAGCAGTGCCTTGTCGGTGAGGCCGTTCATCTTCTCGACGAGCTGGTCGAGGGAGTTCGCGGTGACGAAGTCCGCGCCGTGGTCGAGGAAGGCCTGCACCGGGCCGGGCGCGCCCTTGCCGAGCAGCCGGTCGCGCAGGACGGCCTTGCGGTCCTTGGCGGTGATGTCGGGGTTCTGCTCCGAGCCGGAGAGCGCGAACTCCTTCTCGACGATCTTCCGGGTGAGGACGAACCAGGAGTGGTCGTACCCGGCGATGTCCTCGGTGGTGCGCAGGTGCCTCAGGGTGCTGAGGGTGTCGTAGCCCGGCAGGCAGGGGTCGGGCAGGCGGCGGCCGAGGGCGTCGAGCCAGATCGAGGACGGGCCGGGCAGGATGCGGATGCCGTGGCCGGGCCAGATCGGGTTCCAGTTCTGGATGCCCTCGGTGTAGTGCCACATGCGGTCCCGGTTGACCAGGCGGACACCGGCCCCGGCGCTGATGTCGAGCATGCGGCCGTCCACGTAGGCGGGGACGCCGGTGACCATCTCGGCGGGGGGCGTGCCGAGGCGCTCGGGCCAGTAGCGGCGGACGATGTCGTGGTTGGCGCCGATGCCGCCGGACGTGACGATCACGGCCTGGGCGGTGAGTTCGAAGTCGCCGACACGGTCGCGGTTGGAGGCGACGCCGCGCGGTGCGTCGTCGTCGGCGAGGACCGTGCCGCGCACGCCGCGCGCCTCGCCGTCCTCGATGACGAGTTCGTCCACCTGGTGGCGGTGGTAGAAGGTGAGCAGTCCGTCGCGGGCCGCCTGCTTGGCGTACCGGGCGAAGGGCTCGACCACGCCGGTGCCGGTGCCCCAGGCGACGTGGAAGCGGGGCACGGAGTTGCCGTGTCCGTCGGCGCGCAGGTCGCCGCGCTCGGCCCAGCCGACCGTGGGCAGCAGGCCGATACCGTGGCTCTGCAGCCAGGGGCGCTTCTCCCCCGCGGCGAACTCGACGTACGCGCGCGCCCAGCGCACCGCCCAGGAGTCCTCGTCGTCCTCGCGGTCGAACTGGGCGCTGCCCCGCCAGTCGCTCCAGGCGAGGTCGAGGGAGTCCTTGATGCCGAGGCGGCGCTGTTCGGGCGAGTCGACGAGGAAGAGGCCCCCGAAGGACCAGAAGGCCTGGCCGCCGAGGTTGGCGGCGTTCTCCTGGTCGACCAGGGCGACACGCCTGCCCCTGTGGGTGAGTTCGTGCGCCGCGACCAGGCCGGCGAGGCCCGCTCCGACGACGATGACGTCCGCGTCCATGGCGTCCGCTGCCTTTCTCATGGGGGGCTGATCTCCTTGGGGAGCTGACTCAACGGGGGCCGGGCCCGGAGGTCTCGCTCGGGGTGCTGCCGTCGGTCAGCAGCGCGGTGAGCAGTTGCTTGAGCCAGGCGCGGGCCTGGACCACGTCCCGGTCGAGCAGCAGTTGGGTGGTGACACCGTCGTAGGCGGCGACCACGGCGTGCGCGGCGGAGTCGGCGTCGCCGAGGACGGCGGGGAGCGGGGCCCGGGAGAGCCGGTCGGCGACGGCGTGGCGCAGCCGGGCGCGGTGGTCGAGGAGGGCCCCGGCCACGGCGGTGTCGCGGGCGGCGTGCACCAGGAAGTCCGTCTTCACGAGCAGCCAGTCCACGTCGAGGAGGAGCACCTCGGTGACCCGGTCGACGGAGGCGGGCACGTCGAGGCCGGGCCCGTCGAGGGCGAGCGCGTCGGCGACCTGCCGGCCGATGAGGTCGGCCCGCTCCTGGTAGAGGGCGAAGAAGAGTTCGTCGAGGGTGGCGAAGTTGGAGTAGAAGGCGCCCCGGCTGAACCCGGCGGCCTCGCAGACCTCCTCGATGGAGACCCGTCCGAAGCCCTTGGCGGCGAACACGGTGAACGCCGCGTCGAGCAGCCGGGCCCGGGTCCGCACCCGGCGCCGGGTCACGCGCTGGGGCGCGTCCTCCACGGGCATGTTCCGACCTCCGTTCGATACACAAATGTATCGGATACAGGAATGTATCGAAAGGGCCCGAGACCCGCCCCCTGATTGAACAGAACAGATTTTCGAATAAGAGGTAGGCTGGCCCCATGGCCACGCACCTCCAGGGCTCCCTGTTCGACCAGACCGACGAGCTGCGGCTCTGCCCCCTCGACCGGGTCCGCAGGACCGTGCTGGGTTCCGGCGCCTGGATCGACGTGCTGCCCGGGTGGCTGACCGGCGCCGACGAACTGTTCGAACGACTCGCGGCCGAGGTCCCCTGGCACGCCGAGCGGCGCACGATGTACGACAGCGTGGTGGACGTACCGCGCCTGCTCGCCTTCTACGGCGCGGCCGACCCGCTGCCCCATCCGGTCCTCACCGAGGCCCGCGAGGCGCTCACCCGGCACTACGCCGATGAACTGGGCGAGCCGTTCACCACGGCCGGGCTCTGCTACTACCGCGACGGCCGGGACAGCGTCGCCTGGCACGGCGACCGGATCGGCCGGGGCGCGCGGCAGGACACCATGGTCGCGATCCTCTCCGTGGGCGAGCCCCGGGACCTGCTGCTGCGCCCGCTCGGCGGCGGCCCCTCGCTCCGGCGCCCGCTGGGGCACGGCGACCTGATCGTGATGGGGGGCTCCTGCCAGCGGACCTGGGAGCACTGCGTGCCGAAGACGGCACGGGCCGCCGGGCCGCGGATCAGCGTCCAGTTCCGGCCGCACGGGGTGCGCTGAGTCCGGTTCCCGGTCGGCCGGCGGACAGCAGCATGTGGTTGGCTGTCCTCCGTTTCGATCTGTACGTACGGGCGAGTCGGGGAGATCATGCGGGCCGAGGTACACGAGGTCGCCACGGGCACCTATCTGGTGCACGGCAACCACACCAACTGGGTGATCCTCAAGGAGGGTGACGCCGTCACCCTGGTGGACACCGGTTATCCCGGGGACCGGGAGGGGCTGCTCGACTCCCTCACGCAGGTGGGCGGTTCACCGGAGGCGCTGACGGCCGTCCTGATCACCCACGCGCACAACGACCACCTCGGCTCCGCCGAGTACCTGCGCGGCACCCACGGCGTCCCGGTCTACCTGCACGAGGCCGAGGTCCCGCACGCGCGGCGGGACTTCCTCCAGCAGGTGGCGGTGGGCGACGTGCTGAAGAACGCCTGGCGGCCCGGGGTGGTGCCGTGGCTGGTGCACGTGCTGCGGGTCGGCGGCACCGAGCAGCACCCGGTCACCGCGCCCGAGGCGTTCCCGTCCGCCGTGGGCGGCGCCCTCGACCTGCCGGGCCGGCCGGTCCCGGTGCACACCCCCGGTCACACCGACGGGCACACCGTCTACCACCTGCCGGACGCCGGCCTGCTGATCTCCGGCGACGCCCTGGTCAGCGGCCACCGCACCTCGCGGGTCGAGGGCCCGCAGCTGCTGCCCGACATGTTCCACCACGAGCGGGCCCGCGCGGTGGCCTCGCTCGACGTCATCGCGGCGCTCGACGCCGACGCGCTGCTGCCCGGTCACGGCCCGTTGCACCGGGGGTCCGTGAAGGCGGCCGCCCAGCAGGCCCGCGAACGCGCCGTCTAGGGTTGGGGACATGGCACTGCAGATCAGCGCGACCAATCCGGAGCACCCGGCACTCCTGCTGGAACTCCCCTGGGACGTCCCGCTGGAGGAGTGGCCCGAGGAGTACCTCGTGCCGCTCCCCCGCGGCATCTCCCGGCACGTGGTGCGCTACGCCCGCGCGGGCACCGAGGTGATCGCGGTGAAGGAGCTCGCGGAGCGCCCGGCGCTGCGCGAGTACGAGCTGCTGCGCGACCTGGACCGGCTCGCCATCCCGGCGGTCGACCCGCTCGCGGTGATCACCGGCCGCACCGCCCCGGACGGCGAACCGCTGGAGTCGGTGCTGGTCACCCGGCACCTGGGCGGCTCGATGCCGTACCGCTCGATGTTCGAGACGACCATGCGGCCGGCCACCATGCACCGGCTCATGGACGCCCTGGCGGTCCTGCTCGTACGACTGCACCTGGCCGGCTTCGCCTGGGGCGACTGCTCGCTGTCCAACACCCTGTTCCGGCGCGACGCGGGCGCGTACGCGGCGTACCTGGTGGACGCCGAGACCGGCGACCTGCACCCGCAGCTGAGCAACGGACAGCGGGAGTACGACCTCGACCTCGCCCGGGTCAACATCAGCGGGGAGCTGCTCGACCTGGAGGCGTCGGGGGCGCTGCACCCGTCGCTGGACCCGATCGAGTTCGGGTTCGAGATCTGCACCCGGTACGGCGACCTGTGGGGGGAGCTGACCCGGACCTCGGTGTATCCGGCGGGCAAGTACCAGTACATCGAGCGCCGGATCAGGCGGCTCAACGAACTCGGGTTCGACGTCGCCGAGATGCAGATCGAGCACTCCTCCAACGGCGACAGCGTCACCTTCGTGCCGAAGGTCGTCGACGCGGGCCACCACCAGCGCCAGCTGCTGCGGCTCACCGGGCTGGACGCCGAGGAGAACCAGGCGCGGCGGCTGCTGAACGACCTGGAGAGCTGGATGGCCACCCAGGACGACTACGCCCCGGGCGACCCCCTCGCCGCCCGCCCCGAGGTCCTGGCCCACCGGTGGGTGCGGGACGTCTTCCGCCCCACCGTGCGGGCCGTGCCGCTGGAGCTGCGCGGCTCCATGGACCCCGCCGAGATCTACCACGAGCTGCTGGAGCACCGCTGGTACCTGTCCGAGCGGGCCCAGCACGACATAGGCCTGGACGTCGCGGTCGAGGACTACATCCAGAACGTGCTGCCCAAGGCCCGGGAGACGCTGGAGCCGGTCACCCCGGAGTGAACCCACGAGCGGGCCCCGGGTGAGCGGCCGGGCAGGTCAGTCGTGCGGCACGACGGCCACCGGGCAGTCGGCGTGGTGCAGCACCCCGTGCGCGACCGAGCCGATGCGGGCGCCGACCGCCGTCCGGTGGGCGCGCCGGCCCACGACCATCAGCTGGGCACGTCCGGCCACCGACAGCAGCACCTGGCCGGCGCTGCCCATCTCCACGTGCTCGGCGACCGGCACCGCCGGGTACCGCTCCCGCAGCGGCCGCACGGCCTCGGCCAGCGCCTTCAGCTCGTACGGTTCCAGGCCCCCGGCCTCGTCCAGCAGCTTCATCGAACCCGGGCTGTAGGCGAAGACGGGCGGCAGGGTCCAGGCCCGGACCACCCGGACCGCCGCCCCGCGGGCCGCCGCCGTCCCGAAGGCGAACTCCAGCACCGCCGCGCTGTCCTCGGGCCCGCCCTGCTGACCCACGACCACCTCCCGGCCGGCGGCCTCCGCGGTGGGCCGGTCCCCGGCGCGGACCAGGACGACCGGACGGGCCGCCTCGGCGATCACCTGCTGGCCGACGGACCCCAGCAGGAACCCGACGACCGGCCCGTGCCCGCGCGAGCCCAGCGCCAGCAGCTCGGCCGCGGCGGCCGCGGCCACGAGCACCTCCACCGGGGCGCCCTCCACGACGTCGACGCTCACCGTGAGGTCCGGATACCGTCCGGTGACGGCCCGCACCGACTCGCCCACGCCCTCGGACACCCATCCGCGCTGGGCGTCCCGGTCACCGCCGAGCGCCTCGTGCTCCTCGTACCGCCAGGCGTGCACCACCCGCAGCGGCAGCCCCCGCCGGACCGCCTCCCGGGCGGCCCAGTCCAGAGCCGCGAGACTCTCCTCCGTACCGTCGACCCCTGCCGTGATCGGGCGTGTCATGCACCGGCCTCCTCGTCGGTTCCACGTGTGCGTGATCAGTGTTCCGCACGGACGGATGCCCGTTGTGCACGGAAGTACAAGAGCGCGGACCGCCGTTGTACGGACTCCGAGGTTGGCGTGTTCACGGCGATACTGCCCGGGGTGTCGGCGCCCATACTTCGGTCTGGACCAGCCGGGCGGGCCCGGTTGGTCGGCACACGGCAGCGGCGCGGCGGCCCAGCCGTCGTGCCCACGAATCCCCGTCGTGCCCACGAATCCTTGGAGGAACCTCTCACATGCATGGATTACGAGTGGCCGGACGTCTGAGAACGCTGGCCTGCGCCTTGGCCGCGGGCGCCTTGATGACCGTCGGACTGTCCGGCACTGCGGCGTACGCGTCGGAGGCGGCCCCGCTCGGCGCCGCTCCGCAGCTCGGCGTCCAGTTCAACGCCGACGGCGACGCGGGCCAGTGCGGCGGGACGACCGGGGAGCAGTGGGCTGCCTCGCCGGACTGGACGCAGGCCATCCGCTTCGACACCGACAACCGTTCCGGCGGCTGCCAGCTGGCCTTCGGCGTCTACGACCCGGACGGCGCCCTCGCCGGCTCCTCCATCAGCTACTCGCTCCAGCCCAGCAGCGGCGGTGACGCGGGTCAGTGCGGAAACTACCAGGGCACCTACGCGGTGCCGATCCTGCCGATCCCGGTGTTCGGGCAGGCCGTCAGGGTCGACACCGACAGCCGGCCGGGCTGGTGCAACCTCACCTTCACCGTGACCGGCAGAATCGTCCTCGACGTCCAGTTCTACCCGGACGGCGACGCGGGCCAGTGCCCGGACGCTCTGCCCGCGGGCCAGTACCGCTCGGCCTTCGCCGGCACTCCGGTCACGGCAAAGATCGACACCGACGGCCGATCCGGCGGCTGCCAGTTCCTGCTGCGCCTGCGGCACTTCTAGCATCCCGGCGCGCAGGTGCCGGGCCGCATGCCCCTGTCGCGGTCCGGCACCTGCCCCGACGCGTGACCGGTACCGCGCTACGGATGGAGGGTGCCGTCGTCGAGGCCGTCCAGCACGGCGGGCAGGCCCTTGGTGAGCATCTTGGTGCGGACGGCGCCGAGGAATTTGGCCATGAAGAATCCTCCGGTCCCGGTGAAGCCGGTGTGGTGGTAGGTGAAACGGGTCCCGCCGCCGTGCGGTGCGAGTCGGTAGGCGACCTCCGTCACCTCGCCACCGCCCTCGTCCTGCCAGGAGTAGCGCAGCAGCGAGGGCTCCCGTGCCTCCAGCACCTCGCACAGCACCACGCCGCTCCATCCCGGCTTCGGCTTCGCGACGAACTTGAACGTGGTGCCGGCCGTGGCCGTGAAGCCCTCCGGGCGGGCGCCGGCGCCGGTGGCCGTCCACAGCGGGATCAGCTCCGGATCGGTCACGGCGCGCCAGACCTTCCACGGCGGGTGCGGGTAGTCGCGGACGATGTGGATGGCACTCATGGCGGGCTCCTCGGTGGGCGTCAGGTGCGGCACAAATTACAGTGAATGAAAATTTCCAGCAACAGAACTTATGCGGCGGCTGGACTACGCTGCGCCCATGAGCATGCGCACGGTGGACTGGACGGCCTTGCGCCGTCGCGACGCGGAACCCGCCGCTGAGGGACTGCGGGAGCGCAAGAAGCGGCTGTTGCGGCGGCAGCTGTCGGACACGGCCACCGAGATGTTCATGGAGCGGGGCTTCGACGCCGTGCGCGTCTCCGAGGTCGCCGAAGCCTGCGGGGTGTCGGAGAAGACCGTCTTCAACCACTTCCCCACCAAGGAGTCCCTCGTCCTGGACCTGGGCGAGGCCACGTTGGGCTCCCTGCGGACCACGCTCGCCGATCCGGAGCTGTCACCGGTCGAGGCCGTGCTGGAGATCCTGTCCGGCGAGCTGGCGGCCATCACGTCCTGGCTGGCCGAACAGGAGGACCTGGCCCAGGCGAAGAACGTGCTGCAGCGCTTCGGCATGCTGATCGGGTCCACCCCCTCCCTGCGGGCCTACCAGCGCGACATGGCTGATCAGCAGGTCGCCGTAGCCGCCGAGGTCCTGGCCCGGCGCAACGGGACGAGCCCGGACGACCCTGAAGCACAGATCGCCGCCACCGCCCTGCTCGCCCTGTGGCCCATCCAGTTCCAGGCGCTCCGCAGGCACCTGAACCACGTCCGAACCCCCGAGCAGTTGCACGACCTCGTGAGCGCCGACGTCCACCGCGCGGCCCGGCTCCTCGACACGGGACTGACCTCGTTCGCCCCCGCCCGGCCCGGCAAGTGACACGGTCGGCCGACCGCCCTCGTCGGTTCCACGGGTGCGTGAGCAGTGTTCCGCACGGACGGACGCCCGTTGTGCACGGAAGTACAAGAGCGCGGGCCGCCGATCGAACATACGATGGGCGGGAACCGGTGCGGTCACCGCGCTCCTCCCGGAGCGGGCGCCGCCCGTGGAACCAACGGCTCGGGGTGGGAGACGTATGGCACAGGCTGCCGACGCGGCACGGACCGTCATCATGACGGTGGACGACGATCCGGGGGTCTCCCGCGCCGTCGCCCGGGATCTGCGGCGCCGCTACGGCGCGTCGTACCGGATCGTGCGCGCGGAGTCCGGGGACTCGGCGCTGGAGGCGTTGCGGGAGCTGAAGCTGCGCGGCGACCTGGTGGCGGTGATCCTGGCCGACTACCGGATGCCCCAGATGAACGGCATCGAGTTCCTGGAGCAGGCCCTGGACGTGTACCCGGGCGCGCGGCGGGTGCTGCTGACCGCGTACGCGGACACCAACGCGGCGATCGACGCGATCAACGTGGTGGATCTGGACCACTACCTGCTCAAGCCCTGGGACCCGCCGGAGGAGAAGCTCTACCCCGTCCTCGACGACCTCCTGGACGCCTGGCGGGCCAGCGACTACAGGCCGGTGCCGGCCACCAAGGTCGTCGGGCACCGCTGGTCGGCGCGGTCCTCGGACGTGCGGGAGTTCCTGGCCCGCAACCAGGTGCCGTACCGCTGGTACTCGGTCGAGGAGCCGGAGGGGCAGCGGCTGCTGGCGGCCGCCGAGGCCGACGGGCAGCGGCTGCCGCTGGTGATCACACCGGACGGCACACCCCTGATCGAGCCGGAGGCACCCGAGCTGGCCGCGAAGGTGGGTCTGGCGACCACGCCCACGGCGGACTTCTACGACCTGGTGGTGATCGGCGGTGGGCCGGCCGGGCTGGGCGCGGCGGTCTACGGGGCGTCGGAGGGGCTGCGGACGGTGCTCGTGGAGCGCGCGGCGACCGGCGGGCAGGCCGGGCAGAGCTCCCGGATCGAGAACTACCTCGGCTTCCCGGACGGGGTGTCGGGCGCCCAGCTCACCGACCGGGCCCGGCGGCAGGCCGCCAAGTTCGGCGCGGAGGTGCTGACCGCGCGCGAGGTCACCGCGCTGGAGGTCAACGGGGCCGCGCGGGTGGTGCGGTTCTCGGACGGGTCGGCGATCGCGGCGCACAGTGTGATCCTGGCGACGGGTGTGCAGTACCGGCAGCTGGAGGCGGCGGGCTGCGTCGACCTGACCGGTTGCGGGGTGTTCTACGGCTCCGCGCTCACCGAGGCCGCCTCCTGCCAGGGGCAGGACGTCTACATCGTCGGCGGGGCCAACTCGGCGGGGCAGGCCGCGATGTACCTGTCCAGGTTCGCCAAGTCGGTGACGCTGCTGGTGCGCGGCGCCGACCTGTCCGCCTCGATGTCCTACTACCTGATCCAGCAGATCGAGGAAGCGCCGAACATCTCGGTCCGCAGCCACACGGTGGTCGACGCCGCGCACGGCGCCGAACGGCTGGAGCGGCTGACCTTGCGTCAGGTGCACACCGGCGAGTGCGAACAGGTCGACGCCCAGTGGATGTTCGTGTTCATCGGGGCGGCGCCGCTGACCGACTGGCTCGGTGACACGGTGCTGCGTGACGGGCGCGGGTTCATCCTCGCCGGACCGGACCTGACCGTCGACGGGACGCCGCCCGCCGGCTGGGAGCTGGCCCGGCCGCCGTACCACCTGGAGACCAGCATTCCCGGCGTGTTCGTGGCGGGCGACGCACGCGCCGAGTCCGCCAAGCGTGTCGCGTCCGCCGTCGGAGAGGGAGCCATGGCCGTGATGCTCGTCCACCGGTACCTGGAGCAGTCATGAGCGGGCAGGTGATGCCGTGCAGCCCGAAGGAGATCGGGGCGCTGTTCCTGTTCGAGAAGCTGGAGCCGGAACAGCTGGGGCGGCTGTGCGCGGCCGGCCGGGTGGAGCTGTTCCAGCCGGGTCCCGTCTACACCGAGGGCGAACCGGCGACCTGCTTCTACGTGATGCTCGAGGGCACGGTGGTGCTCTCCCGGCGGGTCGCGGGTGACGACGTCGAGGTCACCCGGACCTCGCAGACCGGGGTGTACGCGGGGGCCATGCAGGCGTACCTCGGGGACCGGGTGCGGCAGGTGTACAACAACTCGATGCGGGTGACCGAGCCGACGCGGTTCTTCGTGCTGCCCGCGGACACGTTCTCGGACATCATGCAGGACTGGTTCCCGATGGCCGTCCACCTGCTGGAAGGGCTGTTCTGGGGGTCGAAGAGCACCCAGGCAGCGATCGGGCAGCGGGAACGGCTGCTGGCGCTCGGCTCGTTGTCGGCGGGGCTCACGCACGAGCTCAACAACCCGGCCGCGGCGGCCGTGCGGGCCACGTCCACGCTGCGCGAGCGGGTGGCGAAGATGCGGCACAAGCTGGCGGTGATCGCCGAAGGCCCGTTCTCCCGGGAGCAGTTGGCCGGTCTGATCGAGCTCCAGGAACGCACCGCAGAACGGGTCGCCAAGGCTCCGGCGCTCAGTCCGCTGGAGGCCTCGGACCGCGAGGACGTGCTCTCCGACTGGCTCGACGACCACGGCATGGACAACGGCTGGCAGCTCGCGCCGACCTTCGTGCAGGCGGGGCTCGACGTCGACTGGCTGGAGCAGGTGGCCGCCGCCGTCGACGACGAGATCCTCCCCAACGCGGTGGGCTGGCTCAACTACACCATCGAGACCGAGCTGTTGATGAACGAGATCGACGACTCCACGTCCCGCATCTCGCATCTCGTCGACGCGGCCAAGCAGTACAGCCAGCTGGACCGGGCACCGTTCCGGGAGGTGGACGTCCACGAACTCCTCGACAGCACCCTGATGATGCTGTCCGGGAAGATCGGGCAGGACATCCGGGTGGTCAAGGAGTACGACCAGACGCTCCCGCCCGTCCCCGCCTACCCGGCCGAACTCAACCAGGTGTGGACCAACCTCATCGACAACGCCGTCTGTGCGATGCAGGACGGCGACGGCGCCGGGCACGGCACGCTGACCGTGCGGACCGCGCGGGACCACGAGCAGGTGCTGGTGGAGTTCGCGGACACCGGGAGCGGTATCGCACCGGAGATCAAGGACCGGATCTTCGATCCGTTCTTCACGACGAAGCCGGTGGGCCAGGGCACCGGACTCGGCCTGGACATCTCCTGGCGGATCGTCGTGAACAAGCACCACGGCAGCATGCGGGTGGAGTCGGTGCCCGGGGACACCCGCTTCCAGGTACTGCTCCCGCTGACCGCCGAAACACCCGCGGCTGCCGAGGCACCCGATTCAACCGAGGAGACCGTATGAGCGGCGACACCGCGATCGACCCGGAGGTGCCGCCGAGCGGTGCCGGGTGTGTGGAGTGCGACAAGGCGGGCGGCTGGTGGTTCCACCTGCGGCGGTGCGCGCGGTGCGGGCACATCGGCTGCTGCGACGACTCCCCGTCGAAGCACGCGACCGCGCACTTCCATGAGACCGGACACCCCTTGATCCGCAGCTACGAACCGGGCGAGGACTGGTTCTGGAACTTCGAGACGAACGAACTGTACGAGTCGGGGCCGGAACTGGCGCCGCCGGTGAGCCACCCCGCGGACCAGTCCGTACCGGGCCCGGCGGACCGGGTACCGGCGGACTGGGCCCGCACGCTGCGTGGCTGAGCGTCCCGTCAGCGGTCGCAGTCGAGGCTCGCCAGGTCGACGGCGTCGGCCATGGCCTGCATTCCCTTGTCGTTGGGGTGGATGTGGTCGCCGCTGTCGAGGAACGGCAGCATCCGCGCCCGGTCGTAGGGGCTGCGCAGGATGCGGTCGAAGTCGGTGACCGCGTCGAACTCCCCGCTGGTGCGGATGTACCGGTTGACCTCCTGACGGACGGCCTCTCCGGCCTGGTCCCACTCCGGCCAGCCCTCGAAGGGGCCGACGGTGGAGGCGACCACGCACGTGCCGGCGGCGTGCGCCCGCCGGACGATCTCGCGGTAACCGGCGATCAGGCCGGCCGCGGTGACCCCGGTGTGGGCCTTGAGGTCGTTGACCCCTTCGAAGAGGAAGACGGTACGGACCCCGGGCTGGCTCAGGACGTCGCGGTCCAGCCGGTGCAGGGCGGCCTGCCCGGCGCCGTCCGCGAGTACCTGGTTACCGGAGATCCCCTCGTCGGCGACGCCCTTGACCCCGGTGTGCGCCTTCTGGAGCCGGCGGGCGAGGTAGTCGGGCCAGCGGCGGTTCAGGTCGGTGGTGGACGCCCAGCCGTCGGTGATGGAGTCGCCGAGCGCCACCACGGCTCCGGTGGCCGGGTCCGGCGGCCGTACCGAGATCGAGTCCAGGTACCACCAGGAGCCGGTGGTCGCGGTCCAGTGGGCGGCGCCCACCTCGGCGGTGTGGTCGCCCTGGGCGGTGTAGGAGGTCTGCAGGGCCATCCCGTGGCCGGTGGCGGGTCCGGCCGCGTCCGGGCTGTGCAGGCTGACGACGAGGTTGCTGCCGGCCGGCAGGCTGCCGGGCAGCGGGTCGCTCCAGGCGGTGGCGCCGGCCGGTACAGTGACCGTGCGGGCGCCGTCGAAGGTGAGCCGCTTGTTGCTGCCCGGCTTGAGGGCGGCGCCCTGACGCTGCAGACCGGCGTAGACGCTGTCCAGGGTCAGCGGCCGGTCGCCGAAGACGTTGGACAGCCGTACCCGCAGGCCGGTGCCGGCCGCGCTGGTGTGCACGACCAGCCGGTAGCCGCGGTCGGCGGTGCCCTCCCCCATCCGGTCGGCGGCGGCGCCCCAGGTGACGACGGAGTGCCGGGCGGCGGCCGGCTGCCCGGGGGGCGCCGCGGGCGCCCCCCGGGCAGGGCCGGTCCCGCAGGCGACCGCGGTCAGCAGGACGGCGGCGAGGCGGACCATCCGCGGGAACCGGCCGGTCACCGCGCCAGGTCCTTCAGCGTGACCGACTGGCCGGGCCGCAGGGTGACCGTGCGTGCGGTGCCGCGGTAGGCGACCGTGGTGGTACGGCCGCCGACGCTGCGGACGCGGACCTCGGTCGGCTCGCCGTCGCGCCAGCTGAGGTCGACGGTGAAGCCGCCGCGGGCGCCCGCCCCGGTGACCGAACCGGAGGCGGCCCAGGCGTCGGGCAGGGCGGGCAGCAGCTCCAGATGGCCGGGCCGGGAGTACAGCAGCATCTCCAGCATCGCGGCCGGCGTGCCGAAGTTGGCGTCGATCTGGAAGATGCCGCGGCCCTGCTGGACCTCGTAGATGTCGAAGAGGTTGGGTGAGGTGCCGTTGCTGCCGTCGCCGGACGGGCGGAGGTTGCGGACGACGAGCCGGTAGGCCTTGTCGGCGTCCTTGAGTCGGGCCCAGCACAGGGCGCGCCAGGCGTTGGCCCAGCCGAAGCTGTCCATGCCGCGCGCGGTGAGCAGGGCGGTGGCGCCCTTGACGATGTCCTGGGGGGTGGAGCCGTCGGGGCGGATCCGGTCGCCGGGGAAGAGGTTGATCAGCGGCGAGAGGTGGCGGTGGGTGGTCTCGCCCAGGTTGTCCGGGGACATCCACTCCTCCAGCCAGCCGGTCGTGGGGCTCACCACCGGCAGGTAGAGGCGGTCCCGGAGCGTGCCGATGGTGCCCGCGTATCCAGCATCCCTCCCCAGCTCGGCGGCCGCAGTGCGGAAGTTCCCGAACAGGGTCCAGACCAGTTCCTGGGCGTAGGTGATGCCCTTGGCGTCCAGCGGGCCCTGTTCCGGGGACCAGTCGCTGTCCGCGATCAGCACCTCCCTCCCGTCGTCCAGGGTGGTGGTGAGCAGCCGTGCCTCCCAGAACTCGGCGGCGCCCTTGAGGAGGGGGTAGATCTTCTCCAGGTGGGCGCGGGACCGGGTGAACTCGTAGTGCTCCCACAGGCTCTGGCACAGCCAGGCGTTGCCCGCCGGGTGCCACCACCAGCCGCCTCCGCCGAAGGGGTTGGTGGAGATGGCGACGGTCCAGCCGGCGACCTCGCCGCGGGAGTTGCGGTAGCGGTTGCGGGGGTCCTGGAAGAGCCGCCGGGTGGTGTCCGTCCAGGACGGGAGCTGGTCGACGCAGTAGTCCGTGAAGGCGTCGAAGCACGGGGACAGGCCCAGCCGGTCGGCCATCCAGTAGTTCATCTGGAGGTTGATGTCGGTGTGGTAGTCGCCCATCCAGTCGGGGTCGTTGCCGTCCAGCCACAGCCCCTGGAGGCCCATCGGCAGACTGTCACGGGATCCGGCGATCATCAGGTACCGGCCGAACTGGGCATAGGCGGACTCCAGTTCGGGGTCCGGGTCGCCGGTGTCGGCGCGGGCCTCCAGGCGCGCCCAGGTGTCCAGTTCCCGCTGCTGCGCGGTCGACCTGCCGAGCGACAGGCCGAACCGGCCGAACAGGGCCCGGTGGTCGGCGGCGTGGGTGCGCAGCAGCGAGTCGGCCGAGTGCCGGGCGGCGGCCGTGACCTTGGCACGGGCGAGCGCCCGCGGTTCGACGGAGGGGTCGCGGTAACCGGCGGCGGCGTTCGGCGCGTAGTCGGTGCCGCCGCCGAGTACGACGGTCAGCTCCCGGCAGTCGGTGAAGACGATGTGCGCCCCCTTCACCCGCACGCTGCCGCCGGCGCCGTACGCCTTGACGGCGGCGCCGTACGTGAGCCCGTTGGCGAAGGACCCGGCGAACGACTCGGCCGTGCCGCCGGTCTCGCCGTGGGTGCCCTCCAGGGTGATGGTGCCGGTGTAGCGGCCGCCGCCGTCCTGGCCGAGGTGCAGCACGATCACGTCGTCGGGACGGCTGGCGAACACCTGCCGCCGGTACGTCACGCCGGAGCGGACATACGAGGCGGAGACCACGCCGTTGTCGAGGTCGAGGGCGCGGCGGTAGTCGGAGACGGCGCCCAGGTCGTGGTCCGGGATCTCGACGGTGAGCCTGGCGAGCAGGGTGAGCGAGCCGAAGTCGGCTCGGCCGTAGGGGAACTGGCCGTCGGAGTCGAGGGTGTCGTTGAGTCCGCCGGTCCACAGGGTGGCGTCGGTGATCAGGAGCAGCTCACGGCCGGGGTCGTTGCCCGCGAGGGCTCCGAGCCGCCCGTTGCCGACGGGCAGCCCCTGCGTGATCATCGACCCGGCGTCGGCGGGCGCCTGCCACCAGAGGTGGTGGCGGGGGGTGACGAGCGGTTCGGCGGAGCGCTTCGGGGCGGCGGAGGCGGCGAAGGCGGGCAGTCCGGCGAGGGCGCCGGTGGCCGCGGCGAGAGCGAGGAGCTGTCGTCTGCTGGGGTGGTTGTCCATGGGGTTCCAATCAACGTCCGTGAGGAAGGCGCCCCTTGGGGGGCGGGGAGCTGCGGGACCGGCCCCCACCGGCCCGCGGCTCCCCCACACAACGCACTACCGAGGCGACTTGGGCACGTCGATCCGATCGACATCCGGCGCGTACCCCGAGCCGCTGTCGAAGCTGATCGTGTTGGCACCGGCCTTCAGGGTCACCGGGACGCTCACACTCGAAACCGTCCCCCAGTCCCCGGTCGAGGGGAACTTGTGCGCGGTCCCGCTCCCTGCGTTCGCCGCGATCGTGGCCGACCGCGAGTCACCGCTGACGTACGCGACCTTCACCAGGTAGGTGCCGGCCTTGTCGACGACGACGTCGTTGAAGGTCAGCTTGCCGCCCTGGTAGAGGTTCCCCACCTTCTGCTGCCCGGAGCACGCGTCGCACCCGGCGACCGAGGCGTTGCCGCTCAGGGTGTTGCCGCTCGCCTCGGCCTCGTATCCGGTGGATGCCAGGACACTGCCCTTCGGCGTCACGGTGAACAGCCGCGAGCCGTGCGCCGGCAACGCCTCGGTGATCTTGTTCTGGAAGCTGCCCAGGTTCTCGTGGTTCCACAGGTCCCGCACCGACGCCCTGCCGCTGAAGCCCAGTGCCGTCCAGTCGGCCGTGACCGCGGAGGGCGAGTCCGCGAGGTTGAACAGCGCGACCGTGTACGTGCCGTCGGCGTTCTTCGCGGCCCAGACCTGCTGCGGGTCGGAGGGGGTGACCGGCCGGGCCGGCGGGTTGTCGCTCTGGTCGACGCCGATCACCTCGCGGTTGGTGAGCAACGAGACCCCGTAGTCGTCGAGCCTGGTGAGGTCGTCGCCGGTGAACAGCGGCGACTTGGCGACGGCCCACAGCGTGGCGTAGCTCTGCCGTTCGGCCTTGGTGAGGCCGTCCATCGCGCCGTTGCCGACGTCCAGGGAGTCGAGGTCGTTCCAGCCGCCGGGGCCCGCCTCGCCGGTCCAGGCCGGGGTGTCGTCCCAGCGGTCGTCGACGGAGTTCTCCCAGGTGACGAGGGTGTTGCAGTAGCACTCGACGTCGGTGTCGATGCGCCAGCCGTTGGTGTACTTCCGCCAGTCGGCGGCGTGCCCGTAGTCCAGGGACCAGGAGACCTCCAGGTGGATCGGGCGGCCGGTGCCGGCGATCGCCCGGTGCCAGGCGGCGACGTCGGCGACGTTGTCGTACTGGTCACCGCTCTTGCCGGAGCCGGGGCCCACACCGTCGAGCTTGAGGAAGTCGTAGCCCCAGCCGGCGATCAACTGGGCCTGGGAGTCTATGTACTTCTGCGCGCACGGCCTACTGAAGTCGATCTTGTACGAGCTGTCCCAGCCGTTGGTGGTGCGCAGGTCCGGGTAGACGATGTCTGCGGTGGTGCAGCCCTCTGCGTTCCAGACGGGGGTCTTGCCGTCGCCGTACGCGCCCTTCTCCAGGCCGGCCGGGAGGTAGATGCCGGCCTTGAGGCCCTTGGCGTGGATGTGGTCGGCGACGGCCTTCATCCCGCTGGGGAAGCGGGCCGGGTCGGCCTGCTGGCGGCCGTACCGGTCGTAGCCCTCCTTCCAGTTCCAGTCCATCCACCAGCCGGCGTCGATGTTGACGTGGTCGTAGCCGTACTTCTTCAGCTTGTTCGCGAGGGCGTCGGTCTGCTTGAGGACGTTCGCCTCGGTCAGGTAGCTGTAGTCGCCGTTGTCGTTGAGACCCGGGTACTTGGACGACTGCATGCTCCAACTCGACCAGCCCATGTAGGGCTTGGCGGCGATCGGGGCGGGGGTTCGGGCCTCGGCGGCGGGCGCCGCGGACGCCAGGGCCGCGGTCAGCGCCAGGACGAGGACGGTTCTCAGCCCGCGTGCGGGCAGGACGGAGCGTGAAGGTGACCGCATGGGTCCTCCTGGGTTCGGGGTACCGGGCGGCTCAGCCCTTGCCCGGGGTGGTGGGAGAAGAGGTGATGAAGGACTGGATCGCGGCGGCCGCGGCCCCGCGGGCCCACTCCTCGAAAGCGAGTGGGCGGGTCTGTACGTCGCACCGTGCGGCGGAGCCGAAGGCGGCCGCGGTGAACGAGTCGAGGATCTGCTCGGCGAAGAGGTCGTAGGCGGCGAGGCCCTCGCCGGAGATGATCACGCGTTCGGGACCGAAGAGGTTGGCCACGGTCGCGATGCCCCGGCCGATCGCCTCACCCGCCGTGGAGAACACCTCCCGGGCTCCGGGTACCCCCGCGTGGGCGAGGGCCGCCGCCTCGGCGGAGTCGGCGACCCGGCGGCCCGTCGCCTCCCGCATGCGGCTGACGATCGCCGCGTCCCCGGCGATCGCCTCCACGCAGCCGCGGTTGCCGCAGTGACAGAGCGGCCCGGCCGGATCGATGGCCACGTGCCCGATCTCCCCCGCCACCCCGTGGGCGCCCGCGACCACCCGGCCGTGGACCACAAGACCGCAGCCGATGCCGGCGCCGACGGTGACCACGGCGAAGTCCGAGAGCCCGACACCGGCGCCGAACCACTGCTCGGCGACGGTCAGGGCGCGTACGTCGTTGTCCACGACGACCGGCAACCCGGTGGTCATCGCGGCGAGTTCGGCCAGCGGGACCTCGCGCCAGTCGAGGAAGGGCGAGTAGCGCACGACCCCTTCGGCGCGGTCCACGTCGCCGGAGACCGCGATGCCCAGGCCGAGGACGGGGGCGCCGAAGCCGGCTGCCTCGGTGCGCAGTTCGTGGGTCAGTTCGGCGACGGAGGTCAGCACGGCCTTGGCGGCGCGGTCGGTGACGGGCAGCCGGCGGGCCAGCCGGATCCGGCAGCACAGGTCGGTGAGGACCGCGATCACCTCGTCCCCGGTCACCTTGACGCCGATGAACAGCGCGCGTCCGCCGTCGACCCGTACCAGGTTGGCGGGGCGACCGAGGGCGGGCCGGGCCTCGTCGTCGGCGTCCTCCGCCAGGTAACCGGCCGCCAGCAGCGGCCGGACGGCCTTCGTCACGGCCGCCGCCGACAGCCCGGCCCGGCGGGCCGCCTCCAGCCTGGTGAGCGGGCCGTGGGCGAGGACCGTGGTGAAGATCTGGGCGGCGGCCGGCGTGTGGGCCGGGAACGTCTCGGCGCGGGTGGTGGAGCGCATGGCCGGGAACCTAGGGGGGTTATTTTCCGCTGTCAATAAAAGAAACAGGAATCACCTGAAGGTTGACTGTGAGGCTCCGGTGGCCTTCAAATGGCGGGTGGCCAAGGTGCGTTGGCGTGCGTTCCACGCATGGGCGGGTTGCTCCACGCTGCCGGCGCCGCCGGACGTCGAGGGGGCCGGCCGGACCCCGGGCCGCAATCCTTTCGGTTGAGCCATGTCCACATTGAGCGCATTTCGTCACTTTTTCTGCTTTTCGTGGCAATACTGTGCGAGGCCGTATCGCACAGTGATCGCGGGATGACCAACTGTGCGCCGGCTGTGGAGATGTGACAACCCAGCACGGAGAGGAGCAGGTCCGGATGGTCTCGGCAATGGTCAGCAGAAGCGCGGTGCTCGGAGCGGTGGCACTGTCACTGCTCGCGGTACCGGCCCAGGCGGCGCCGCTGAAGGCGCGGGCTCACCCACGGACGGCGGACGCCCTGCCGGCGCCGGACACCGCGGGACTGGCCGCGACGCTGCGCTCGGTCGTGGCGAAGGGGGCGCCCGGCGCGATGGCCCGGATCGACGAGGGCGCGAAGGTCTACCGGACGACGCAGGGCGTCGCCGACCGCATGAGCCGGCGGGCCATCACCACCGCGGACCGCTTCCGCGTCGGCAGTGTCACCAAGACGTTCTCGGCGGTCGTCCTGCTGCAACTGGTGGACGAGCACCGGCTCGCCCTGGACGCGCCGGTCAACCGCTATCTGCCGGGCCTGCTCCCGGACGACCGCATCACCGTGCGCCACGTGCTCAGCCACCGCAGCGGCCTGTACGACTACACCAACGACATGTTCGCCAGCAGCGTGTCCGGCTTCGAAGCGGTCCGGAACAAGGTCTTCACCTACCGCCAGCTGCTGGACCTCTCCCTGCGCAAGCCGCGCACCAACGCGCCGGGGGCCGCCTACTCGTACTCCAACACCAACTTCGTGGTCGCCGGCATGCTCATCGAGAAGCTCACCGGGCACAGCGTGAAGGCCGAGTACGAGAACCGCATCGTCAAGCCGCTGGGCCTGACCGGCACCTTCTACGTCCACCCGGACACGAGGATCCCCGGACAGCACGCCAACGGCTACCTCACCGCGGACCGGGCGGGCGCGCAGCCCGTCGACGCGACCGAGCAGACGGTGTCCTGGGCCCAGAGCGCGGGCGCCATCATCTCCACCACCCGCGACCTCAACACCTTCTACTCGGCGCTGGCCGGCGGAAAGCTCACCTCGGCCGCCCGGCTGGCGGACATGGAGCGCTTCACCCGCGTCAACTCCAACACCTCCTACGGCCTCGGGCTGCGCCGCCGCGACCTGTCCTGCGGGATCTCGGTGTACGGCCACACGGGCGCCGTGCAGGGCTACTACACGTACGCCTTCACCACCAAGGACGGCAAGCGCAGCCTCACCGCGGTCGCCAACGCCTCCAACAGCTCCGCCGTGCTCAACACGCTCGCGGAGACGCTGGAGCCGGCCTTCTGCGGCAAGCAGCGCTCCGCGCGGCGCGTCCACACGCCGCTGGAGCGGGAGGACGTGGCCCCGGCCGCGCCGCGCGAGCAGTAGCGCCGACGGAGGCGGGGAACCTCGCGCCCGGGCCGGACGTTCAACCGGCGACTCCCCCACCGGGCGCGGTGTTCGGCCCCTGACCTCGTAGAGGCGGCGAGATGAGCGAGCTGGTCCCCGGGGGCAACCTGCCCCTCCCGGGCGGCGCGCTGACGCTCCGGGTGCCCGGCCCCTTCGACGTGTCCGCCCTGATCACCGACGAGAGCGGGAGGGTCGGCGGCGACGCCGACTTCGTCTTCTACAACCAGCCGGACGCGCCCGGCGTCCGGCTGCGCGGCGACACGCTGACCGTCGAGCCGGCCCTGCTGCGGTCCGGTGCCGTGCGGGTCACCGTCACGGTCACCGCCGCCGAGCCCGGCACCCCGCTCGGGGCGCTGCCGGCCGCCACCCTGGACGTCACCGACCGCCTCGGGCGCCCGGTGGCCCGCTTCGCCCCGCCCCGGCCGCGGGTGGAGACCCTGCTGCTGCTCGCCGAGATATACCGCCGGGGCACCGGCTGGAAGCTGCGCGCGGTCGGCCAGGGGTACGCGGACGGACTGGCGGGGCTGGCCCGGGACTACGGGGTGGACGTCGTCGAGGACCAGCAGCCGCAGCGCCCGGCCGGTTTCCGCACCACCATCCCGCCGCAGCGCACGGCGACCGCGCCGGGCCGCCCCTCGGCCGTCCCCCACCTGGAGCCCGACGGTCCCCTCGGGCTGGTCAACTCCGCCCGCGCCCGGGTCGGCCGACCGCCGGTTGCCCCGGACCCCCGGCTGGTCACGGCGGCCCGCGCCCACGCCACCGCGATGGCCGAGGCCGGCCGGCTGACCACCGAGAGCGGTGACGGCGTCTCCGTGCACCAGCGGATCAGCCGCACGGGCTTCGCCTACGTCACGGTCGGCGAACACCTCGTCTCCGGTCCCCGCACCCCTGCCGAGTTCGTCGACTACTGCCTGGCCACCGAGGACGCCCGGCGCACCCTGCTCGACGCGGCCTTCACCCACGCCGGCCTCGCCCACGTCCGCGGCCCACGGGACGGGGACACCTACTGGACCGCGCTGTGGGCCAGGCCCCTCACCGAGGCCGAGCTGTCCCGCACCCGGACGGAGGTCGTCGACCTCACCAACCGGGAGCGCGCCCGGGCCGGGCTCCGTCCGCTCGCGGAGGATCCGCAGCTGGCGTTCGCCGCCCAGGCGTACAGCACCGACATGGCGACCCGCGACTTCTACTCGCACACCTCCCCCGAGGGCACCCAGCCCTGGGACCGGGCCGCCGCTGCGGGCTCCCGGCGGCGCACCATCGGCGAGAACATCGCCTGCGGCCAGCGTTCCGCCGCCGAGGTGGTGGACGGCTGGATGAACAGCCCCGGACACCGGGCCAACATCCTCAAACCGGAGTTCACCCACATAGGCACCGGCTTCGCCGGCGGCGGCCGGGCGGCCACCTACTGGACCCAGCTGTTCGGTGCCTGAACCGGTACCTTCCCCGATCTTGGCGGAACGCGTTCCTCCGGGACACCATGCCCCGCATGAAGGGTGATCTTTTTTCCACGGAGAACTTGGTCGCGGCGGCCGCCGAGCCGGGCATGACCATCGAGAACGCGAAATGCGTCAAGTACACGGTGAACGGCGAGATGTACGCCCGGCAGGGGGCGATGATCGCGCACCGCGGCAACCTGAGGTTCGAGCGCAAGGGCCAGGGCGTGGGCGGCATGCTCAAGCGCGCCGTCACCGGTGAGGGGCTGCCGCTGATGTCCGTACTGGGCCAGGGCGAGGCCTGGTTCGCGCACGAGGCGCAGAACTGCTTCATCGTCGAGGTGGAGCCCGGTGACCAGTTCACGGTCAACGGCCGCAACGTCCTGTGCTTCGACGCGTCCCTGTCCTACGAGATCAGGACCGTGAAGGGGTCCGGCATAGCGGGCGGCGGCCTGTTCAACAGCGTGTTCTCCGGGTACGGCAGGCTCGGACTGATCTGCGAGGGCAACCCGCTGGTGATCCCCGTCTCACCGCAGTCCCCGGTCTACGTCGACACCGACGCGGTCGTGGGCTGGACCGCGCACCTGGAGACCTCGCTGCACCGCTCGCAGTCCATCGGGTCGATGCTGCGCGGCGGTTCGGGCGAAGCGGTCCAGCTGATGCTCCAGGGCGACGGGTACGTCGTGGTCCGGCCGAGCGAGGCGACCCCGCAGAAGGCCCAGCAGCACTGAGACGGCGGAGACCGTGCGCCCCGCCCCCACGACGGCCCCGGCGGCCTCGCCGGGGGCGGGGCGCCGGGGCCGTCCGGTCCGGGTTGACCAGGGACGTCCGTCCGGGTCAGGGTGCCGGAGGCGCGGACTTCCGCCCCCGCGCCGGAAGGGTGAACCGCCTTGATCGGCATCTCGGACATCGAAGCCGCCGCCCAGCAGATCGCCGGGCACGTCGTGCGCACGCCCACGGTCTCCAGCCCGGGTCTGTCGGAGCTGCTCGGCGCCCCCGTCACGGCCAAGCTGGAACTCCTCCAGCGCACCGGCTCGTTCAAGGCGCGCGGCGCCACGGCGAAGCTGCTGTCCCTGAGCGCGGCCGAGCGGGCGGCCGGCGTGGTCGCCGTCAGTGGCGGCAACCACGGCATCGCGCTGGCGGTGATGGCGGCGGCGCTCCATGTGAAGGCGACCGTGGTCATGCCCCGTACGGCCCCGGCCCGCTCGATCGCGCTGGTCGAGGCGGCCGGGGCGGCGGTGCGGCTGACCGACGGGATGGACTCGGCGTTCGAGCTGGTGAACGTGTTGCGCGACGAAGGGCTCACTCTGGTCCACCCGTTCGACGATCCGGTCGTGATCGCCGGACAGGGCACGCTGGGCCTGGAGTTCGCCGAGGACGCGGACGACCTCACCGACGTGCTCGTCAGCATCGGCGGCGGGGGCCTGATCGCGGGGGTGGCGGTGGCGCTGCGGGCCCGGCGCCCCGGCCTGCGGGTGTGGGGTGTGGAGACGCGGGGCGCACAGGCGATGTCCGAGGCCCTGGCAGCGGGCGGTCCGCTGCCGGTGCACGGGGCTTCGATCGTGACGACGCTCAGCGCGCCGGCCGTGTCCCGGCTGACCTACGAGCATGCGGCGGCGCTGGTGGAGGAGGTCCTGGTGGTCGCGGACCGGGAGGCCGTCCGGGGCAGCCTGGAGTTCGCCGAGCACGCCAAGGTGTGGACCGAGCCGGCCGCCGGGTGTCTGCTGCCGGCCGCACGGCAGGTGCGGGAACGGGTCGGGGACGGGGCGCGGATCGGCCTCGTGGTGTGCGGGGGCAATGTGACGCACCGGGAGATCGCCGCATGGACGGAGCGCTTCGGGCTGGACTGACAAGCGCTTCGCGAGCGGGTTTTTACCGTCGGTTACCCGCAGGTCGAGGCCCCGACATGCACCGTTTTCCCAAAGTCCGCCGCGGGTGCCGCCGGTTGAATAAAAGGCAAGAACCGCCCCGGAGTTGCAGATCCTTTGAACAGACCGGGGCGCGTCCCCCGTACTTCTGCACAAGACGAGGCAGGGGTTCCGACGAGGGATGACGATGGTCAAGGCGCATGTCTCCGCACAAGAGTTGGTCGCCGGAAGGTACCGGCTCCTCGAAGTCGCCGACCGCGAGCCGAACCGCATCAGTTGGTACGCGGAGGACGTACAGGCCGAGCGACCGCGACTGGTGACCCAGATCGCGTTCCCGGAGCCGCCGAACGCGGACACCGTGCGCCGGACCACCGCCCGCATACTGCGCTCCTCCGAGGTCATGAGCGCGCTGCGGCCGGGCCGGGTGGCCATGGTGATCGACGCCTTCGAGGAGGCGGGCGCGCTGTGGACCGTCACGGAGCTGATCGACGGCACACCGCTCAGTGAACTCCTGGCCCGGGAACCCGCGTTCGACTACCCGCGGGCCGCCCGGATCGGCCTGGAGGTGCTCGACGTGCTGGATGCCGCCCACAGCGACGGCTACACCCACGGGGAGCTGAGTCCCGGCCAGATCTTCGTCCGTGACAAGGGCCCGGTGGTGATCACCGGTTTCGGCCTCGCGGGCGCGACGCTGGCCCCGAGGGTCACCGCACCGTCGTACGCCTCCCCGGAGCAGGCCCGCGACGAGCGCATCGGGCCGGCCGCCGACCTGTGGGCGCTCGGCGCGATCCTGTACACGATGGTCGAGGGGCGGCCGCCGTTCCGGGACCGCGGCCGCGCCGACGCCACCTTGAAGGGCGTGGACCGGCTGCCGCTGCGCACCCCGCTGCGGGCCGGTCCGCTGACCCAGGTGATCCAGGGGCTGCTCCGCAAGAGCTCCCGGGAGCGGCTGAGCCGTCCGGTGGTCCGCGACGCACTGACACGTGTCCTCGACGAGGATCCCGACTCGACGCCGCAGCCGGCCCCGGTTCCGCGGCTGCGCGGCGCCTACGTGGCCGCCCGGGCCTCGGGATGGAGCAAAGCCACCATGATCGGCGGGACCGCGCTGGCCGTGGTGACCGTGTCGGTGGCGGTGCTGGCCGCGACCCAGGGCCTGCCGGGCACCTCCTCGGCGGGCTCGGCGCCCAGCGCCTCGGCCACGGCCTCCGTGCCGCGCAACCGCACGGACGGCAGGAGCCCGAGCACCTCCCCCTCCTCCTCGCCCCCGCCGTCCGCCTCGACGTCCTCGGCGCCGCCCGCCCGCGGCGCGTCACCCGCCGCCTCGGCCACGGCAGGCGCGCTCCCGGCCGGCTTCCGGCGCTACACCGCCCCGGAGGGCTTCTCGGTGGCGCTCCCCACGGGCTGGAAGCGGCTGGACACCGCGCGGGTGAAGGATCTCGCCTACCGCGTCACCTTCGGCCCGGGAGGCGACGATCCGCGCACCCTCGCGGTGACCTACAGCACCCAGGCGGGCCCCGACCCGGTCGCCGTCTGGCGGGACGACGTCGAACCCCAGCTGGAGAAGGAGACCGGGTACCGGCGGATCGGCCAGATCACGGCGACCACCTACCAGGGCCGCAAGGGGGCGGACATGGAGTGGCTGTCGGGCACCGGCGCCGACCGGGTGCGCACCTTCGGGCGCGGCTTCCTGCTCGGCGGCGGCCGCAGCTTCTCCCTGCGCATCACCGCACCTGCCACGGCCTGGGACGACGCCGCGGACGAACTGGCGAGGAAGACGTTCCTGGCCACGTTCCGAATCTAGCGTCCCGACCGCGCCCGGGACGGGCCGTTTTCACCGCGCCCTGCTGGGGACCCGCACCGTATGGTGCAAATCGGATACACGATGATGACCGAGCAGGCCGGTCCGCGTGATCTCGTGGATCATGTGGTGCGGGCCGAGGAGGCGGGCTTCGACTTCTCGGTGGCGTCGGACCACTACTTCCCGTGGCTGCGCTCACAGGGGCACGCCCCCTACGTGTGGAGCGTCCTCGGCGCCGCCGCCCAGGCCACCTCGCGGATCCCGCTGATGACCTACGTCACCTGCCCCACGATCCGCTACCACCCCGCGATCGTGGCCCAGAAGGCGGCGACCGTGCAGCTGCTCTCCGAGGGCCGGTTCCGGCTCGGGCTGGGCGCGGGCGAGAACCTCAACGAGCACGTCGTGGGCGGCGGCTGGCCGTCGGTGGACGTACGGCACGAGATGCTGGAAGAGGCGGTGGAGATCATCAGGGCGCTGTTCGCGGGCGGCCACGTCAACCACCACGGCACCCACTACGACGTGGAGTCCGCCCGCCTGTGGGACCTCCCGGACGAACCGCCGCCGATCGGCATCGCGGTCTCCGGCGAGCAGTCCTGCAAACTCGCCGGGAAGCTCGCCGACCTGGTCATCGCCACCGAACCGAAGGCCTCGCTCCTGGACGCCTTCGACCGGCACGGCGGAGCGGGCAAGCCACGCGTCGGCCAGGTGCCGGTGTGCTGGGACCCCGACCGCGACACGGCGGTGAAGCGGGCCCATGCCCAGTTCCGCTGGTTCGGCAGCGGCTGGAAGGTCAACTCCGAACTGCCGCACCCCGACTCCTTCGAGTCCGCGACCCAGTTCGTCACCCAGGACGACGTGGCCGCCTCCATCCCGTGCGGGGACGACCCGGACGACTTCGTCGAGGCCGTACGGCCCTACGCGGAGGCCGGGTTCGGGGAGATCGCGCTCGTGCAGATCGGCGGCGAGTCGCAGCCCGAGTACCTGGACTGGTCCCGCAAGACGTTGCTGCCCGCCCTGCGCGACGCGCTCGGCTGATCTCGGCCGGTCGCCGGACCCCGGCCGACGAGTCGATAGGCTGCCGGACTGTACGTGTGCAGTCCGGCAACCTTCAGGAGCGTCCTCCGTGACCCTGGCGATCGACCCGTCCGCGACGTCCGGCGCGTCCCCGGCCCCCCTCTCCGACCTCGTGGCCCGGGACGCGCGGGAGTTCGGCGCCTACGTGCGCGCGGGAAGCTGGACGTTCGGGCTGATGGTGGCCCGCAGTGTGCGGCCGGGCGGGCAGGGCGCGGAGGGGACGCCGAAGGTCTCGGCGAAGGAGTTCGCCGAGCTGGCCGGCTGCTCCGCGGAACGCGTCATGCGGTACTACAAGGCATGGGACCGGGCCGCCGACGACGGTCTGGTGCCGCATTTCGAGGCGCTCGCCCCGGGTCAGGAGGTCGAACTCCCCGACTCCGACGCGTGGCTGGACTACTACGTGTCCCGTAACAGCGCCACCTCGGAGCGCGGCACCGCCATCGCCGCGGCCGCCGAGGCGGAGGGCATCCGCCCCACCAAGGCCCTGGAGGTGGCCGAGAACCCCACCGCGCTGCGCGCCGCGATCCTCGCCGACCCCGCCACCGCGCGCGCCGCCCGTTCCGCGCTCCTGGACCGCATCAGGGAGGACCCGGACCTCGGGACGGTGCTGGCCCGGGACGTGGTCCGCACCGACGACCTGAAGAAGGCCGTCGCCACCGAGAGCCGCTCCGCCGACCGTATCGGCTACGTCCGGCAGATCGCCGAGTCCGGCCTGATCAGGACCCCGGCCGGGCAGACCCTCGACGCGCCGGCCGAGCTGCGCCAGGAGGCCGAGCGCCACCTGTCCCTCCTCGACGAACTGGACGAGGACGAGGACACCGGCGAGTGGGCGACCGAGGCCTACGACACGATGAAGAACCTGATCGTCGAGGCGGTCGAGGCCGACCCCGGCCTGCGCGTCCAGGAGCGGCGCACCAGGTTCTACAGCAGCGTGCAGAAGGCGACCAGGGCGTTCGAGGAGCTGACCTTCGACGACGCCCAGGACTTCTACGAGGACGACATGGTCCAGCGCCTGGAGGAACTCCAGCAGGCCATCGGGTCCTGCCTGGCCGCGCTGCGCGGCGCGAGGGGCAATTCCGCCTCGGATTGAGCGTTTTTCCTGTGAGAGGGGTACTAGAGGGCACCAAGCCGATCGTTCTCGGAGGCCTCTCGCGTGAACCCCATCGTGCACAGGACCCTGGTGGTACAGCTCCGGACGGACGGGACGGGCCGTTGTCCCGTCCTCGCCCATCTCTCCTACGACGCCGGTGACCCGTTCGCCGTCACCGCGGTGTTCACCCTGGACGGCCGGGTGCTCGCCCGGTGGCGGCTGGACCGCGAGATGCTGAACGAAGGCCTGAGGGAGCCCGTCGGGATCGGGGACATCCGGCTGCGTCCCGAGCGGCAGGGGCGCTGGAGGGAAGTGCGGATGGAGTTCCTCGGCGATCCGCTGCCCGGCGGCGAGCGCCACCACGCGGTGGTCTTCGTGTGGGCACCCGCCCTGGCCGCGTTCCTGAGCGACACGTACCTGGCGGTACCGCCCGGCCGCGAGGAGGTACGGGTGGACGACGTACTCGCGGAGATCCTCGCCACCGGCTGAGTAGCCGTACTCATGTGACCCCCGGGCGCCGCCGCCACGATGGGACTCCCACGACGAGGAGTCCGCCATGACCGCAGTGCACCCCGCCCCGCGACCCGTCCCGCAGCACGTGTCACGCCGTGTGCCGCCCGTCCTGTTCGCCGGGATCGTGGTGGCGGGCATGGCCCTCTCGGCCTGGGGCGCACGGGACCGCACCACCTGGTTCCTGGAGACGGTGTGGGTGCTCGTCGGTCTCCCGCTGGCGGTGCTGGCCTGGCGCCGTTTCCCGTTGACGGGTCTGCTGGCCGGGCTGCTCACGGCGCACGCCCTGGTGCTCGCCGTCGGCGGCCACTACACCTACGCCGAGGTCCCGGTCGGCGACTGGGTGCGGGACACCTTCGGCCTGGACCGCAACCCGTACGACCGGTTCGGCCACCTCATGCAGGGGTTCGTGCCGGCGGTGCTGGTCCGGGAGCTGCTCAGCCGTACCTCCCCGCTGCGCGGCAGCCGCTGGCTGGCGCCGCTCACGGTGTGCGCGTGCCTCGCGTTCAGTGCCTGCTTCGAGCTGCTGGAGTGGCTGGCGGCCGAGATCGGCGGCCACGGCGCGGACGCCTTCCTCGCCACCCAGGGCGATGTCTGGGACACCCAGTGGGACATGTTCTGCGCGCTGATCGGGGCCACGCTGTCGGTGCTGCTGCTCAGCCGGGTGCACGACCGGCAGCTGCGGAGCCTGGAGGCGGGTCAGCGGACGCTGTGACGGCGCCGGGCCCACAGCGGCACGACGTACCAGCACAGCAGGTACCAGATCAGCACGGCGACGACGATCCAGGTCACCTGGCCACCGCTGGTGGCCACCCGGAGGATGAGCACCAGGGAGGCGGTCATGGTGGCCAGCAGCAGGAAGAGGCCGATCGACGTCAGCCGGGAGGCGAGGCGGACCGCCTCCGGCTTGACCCTGCGGCCGGAGACCAGCCGGTGCAGGGAGACCGGGCCGATGAGGGCGCCGGTGGCCGAGGCACCGAGGACGACGGTGACGATGTAGATGGTCTTGTCCACGTGGGACAGCTGGGCGTACTTCTGCTGGAAGACCACGGTGAGCAGGAAGCCGAAGAGGATCTGGACACCGGTCTGGGCGACCCGCACCTCCTGGATGAGGTCGGTCCACATCCGGTCGGCGCGCTCGTCCTCCGTCTCGTGGCGCCCTCTTCGCGTCTCCTCGTCCGTCATGGAGAGCGTGTAACCCCCCGCCGGTTCGTTCAAACGGCCGGGGCCGGGAGCCGCGCGGCGGCCGCTCCCGGCCCCACGGGCCCTACCAGCGGCTCTCCACCTGGTCCTTGATCCGGCGGTCGTACAGCTCCCGGATCGCGGTGACCGTGTCCGCGGGCAGCGGCGGCAGCTTGGCGGCGGCCGCGTTGGCGCGGGCCTGCTCCGGGTTGCGGGCGCCGGGGATCACCGTGGTCACGCCGGGCTGCTCGATGATCCAGCGCAGGGCGAGCTGGGCCGGGGTGCAGCCCTCGGGGGCCAGGGCGGCGAACTCGGCGGCGGCCTCCACGCCCGTCGCGTAGTCCACGCCGGAGAAGGTCTCGCCCTGGTCGAAGGCCTCGCCGTGCCGGTTGTAGGTGCGGTGGTCGTCGGCCGCGAAGACGGTGTCCTTGGTGTACTTGCCGGACAGCAGGCCGGAGGCGAGCGGCACGCGCGCGATGATGCCGACGCCGGCCTCCCGGGCGGCCGGCAGGACCTCCCGCAGGGGCTTCATGCGGAACGGGTTGAGGATGATCTGCACACTGGCCACGCCCGGGCGGGCGATCGCGGTGAGCGCCTCGGCGCAGGTCTCGACGCTGACCCCGTAGGCCGCGACACGTTCCTCCTCGACCAGGGTGTCGAGGGCGTCGAACACCTCGTCGGTGGAGTAGACCGGGGTGGGCGGGCAGTGCAGCTGGACCAGGTCGAGCCGGTCGACGCCGAGGTTGCGGCGCGACCGGTCGTTCCACGCGCGGAAGTTGTCCAGGACGTAGTTCTGCGGGATCTGGTCGACCCGGCGGCCCATTTTGGTGGCCACCAGGACGTGCAGGTCCTGCCTGCTGCGCAGGAAGGTCGCGATGGTCTGCTCGCTGCGGCCGTCGCCGTACACGTCGGCGGTGTCGAAGAAGGTCACCCCGGACTCGGCCGCCGCCTCCAGGACGGCCAGCGCCTCCTTGTCGTCCACCTCGCCCCAGTCGGCGCCGAGCTGCCATGTGCCGAGGCCGACGACCGATGCCCACTGTCCCGACCTGTCGATTACGCGTTCGTCCATGGCGACAGTCTGTCATCCGCCGCCGACAACGGTGTCACGGGCCGGGCGCCGGGCTACGGGGTCAGCTGCGCCTGGACCGCCGGGCCGTAGCGGTCGGCCAGGTCGGCGATCGTGCTCTCGCGCACGCGTGGGCCGCGGGCGATGCCGTACATGACGCCCAGGCCGATGAGCTGGGCGACGGCCAGTTCGGCGCGCAGGCCGGGGTCGGGGCCGGTCAGCCTGGCGGCGAGGGCGTCGACCACGTGGGCGCGGAAGTTGGCGCGCAGCACGTCGCCCTGGTCGCCGTGCAGGGGGGCGAAGACGATCCGCACCAGGGGGTCGGCGCCCCGGTCGCGCTGACTCTCCAGGACGTGCCGGACCATGTGCCGGCCCAGTTCCTCCAGGGGTGCGGCGAGGAGGGCGTCCGCGTCCGCGTCGAAGGACATGACGCGGGCGAAGAGGCTCTCCTTGTTGCCGAAGTACTTGAGGACCAGCGGTGCGCTGACCCCGGCGCGTTCGGCGACGTCCTTGAGGGTGATGTCGGCGTGCGCGTGCCGGGCGAGGAGGTGGCGGGCGGCCTTGAGGATGGCCGCCTTGGTGGCCGCCGCGTCCCGGCGGGCGGGCGCGGCCGGGGCACCGGGCCGACTGCTCACGGCGCTCACGCTCCTTCCAGCGCGCCGCCGCGGGTGCCCTCGGCCTGGCGCCCGGCGGACGGGCCGGCGGCCGATGCGCCGCCGGCGCCGTCCCGTGCCTTGTCGCCGGGGATGGACAGGGCCGTGGCGCTGGCCGCCAGGGCGACGGCGCAGGCCATCGCGAAGGCCAGCAGGTAACCGTGCAGGGTGGGGACCGGGGCGCCGCCGACGAGGCTGGTGTGATGGGTGAGGACGGCGGCCACGGCGGCGCTCGAGGTGGCCTGCCCGATGGTGCGCATCAGGACGTTGACGCCGTTGGCGGAGGCGGTCTGGCTCGCCGGGACGGCCCGCAGGATCAGGGTGGGCAGTGCCGAGTAGGCCAGGGTGGTGCCGGTGGCGACGACGGTGGCGCCCAGGATGATCATCCAGAGGTCGCGGCTGTCGGCGATGCGCAGCACGTAGCCGCAGGCGATGACGGCGGCGCCGAGGGCGAGGGTGACGCGCGGGCCGCGGGCGGCGGAGATCCGGGCGGAGACCGGGGAGAACAGCAGCATGGTGACGCCGCCGGGGAGCAGACACAGGCCGGTGGCCACGATCGACAGGCCGAGGCCGTATCCGGTGGCCTTGGGCGCCTGCACCAGTTGCGCGGTGACCAGGGAGTTGGCGTAGAAGGCGAACCCGGTGAGCAGGGCGGCGACATGGGACAGGCCGACCCGGGGCCGGGCCACCAGGTGCAGGTCGACCAGCGGTCGCTCGGTGCGCAGTTGCTGCCACCACCACAGGGCCAGCACCAGCACGGCGGCGGCGAACAGGCCCAGCACCCGCGGGCTGCCCCAGCCCCACTGGCCGCCCTGGGAGACGCCGAGCAGCAGACAGGTCAGGGCGACGGCCAGCCCGAGCGCGCCGAGCACGTCGAACCGGCCGGGTTCGCGCACCGGGGACTCGCGGACCGCCCACCACACCGCGGCCACGCCGAGCGCGCCGAGGAGGCCGGTGAGCCAGAACATGGTGTGCCAGTCGTAGTACTGCACCACCAGCGCGGCCAGTGGCAGGCCCAGCGCGGCGCCGATGCCGACGGTCGAGCTCATCAGCGCGACCGCCGATCCCCGCCGCTCGGGCGGCAGTTCGTCGCGCAGGATGCTGATCGACAGCGGTACGACGGAGGCGGCGGCACCCTGCAGGGCGCGGGCGGCGATGAGCACGGCGATGTCCGAGGACAGGGCGCACATGACGGAGCCCACGGTCATCAGGGCGAGGGCCCCGGTGAGGACCCGCCGCTTGCCGTACATGTCGCCGGCCCGGCCGAGCACGGGGGTGAGGACGGCCCCGGAGAGCAGGGTCGCGGTGACCGTCCAGGAGACGGCGCCGGCCGAGGAGTGGGTGAGCCTGGGCAGGTCCGGCAGGAGCGGGACGACCACCGTCTGCATGACGGCCATCAGGATCCCGCCGAAGGCCAGGACCGGGATCGTCAGCCGCTGCCGCAGCGGAGGCGGTGCGGCGCACGACTCCGACTCCGACGGGCCGGCTGTGGGGACGGGCTGGTCCATCGGCACTCCTGCGGGCGACGCGACGTGACAGGTGAATATGAATTCACCTTATCGGGTGAATGGTTTTTCACCAACGCGGGCCCGGGGCCGTACAGCTGCTATGACCGCGCGTGCAGGGCGCGTGCGGCCCGTGGTCCGAGCCACCGCTTGAAGCGGCGCAGCACCTCCAGCCGCCCGGCCGCCCTGTCGAGGCCGTAGTAGAGCTGCGGGGGCACATAGGGCAGCAGCGGCGAGTGGCGCTGGCCGAGCAGGGCGAACATGCGGTGCGGGGGCAGGCCGATGTAGCGGGGCAGGTTCTCGTACCACTGGGCGCTGAGCCGGGCGGCGCTCTGGGCGGAGAGCAGTTCGGAGCGGCGCTGCCGCTCGTAGGCGGCGAGGGCCGGCGGTACGGCGCCGTGGTCGCGCAGGGCGCCCGCGAGGCACATCGCGTCCTCCAGGGCGAGGGTGGTGCCGGCGCCGATGGAGTAGTGGGTGGTGTGGGCGGCGTCGCCGAGCAGGACCAGGTTGCCGCGGTACCAGCTGCGGTTGGTGACGGTGCGGAAGGCGGGCCAGGCGGCGGCGGAGCCGCCGATCAGCGGACGGCCGTCCAGGACGTCGGCGAACAGCTTCTCCAGCAGGGCCAGTTGACCGGTCTCGTCCATCGCGTCCAGACCCAGGCCGGCCAGGGTTTCGGGGGCGCACTCGATGACGCAGGTGCTGTGCTCGGCGTCGTACGGGTAGCCGTAGCACCAGACCCAGCCGTGGGCGGTCTCGGCGAAGGCGAAGGTGAAGGAGTCGAAGACCCGGGTGGTGCCGAGCCAGACGTAGGGGTTGCGGCCCTCGATGGCCCGGGTGCCGAAATGGTCGGCGTGCCGGGTGCGCAGGGCGCTGTGGATGCCGTCGGCGGCGACCACCAGGTCGGCGTCGGGGAGGTTCTCGGGCGCGATCTCCGCCTCGAACTCCAGCCGTACCCCGAGCGAGCGGGCCCGCTCGGCGAGGATCTCCAGCATCCGGTGGCGGCCGATGCCGTGCCCCGGGTCGCCGGGCTGCCGGGCGATCCGGTCGCCGACGTGGGCGACGCCCTGGGTCCAGCGCACCGAGCTCTCCTCGATGGCGCGCGCCGACTCGGGGTCGTGTGCGTGCAGCCGGTCGAGCAGGGCGCGCCAGTAGGTGACGCCCCAGCCGTAGGTCGAGCCCTCGGGGTTCCGTTCGTGAACGGTGATGTCATGGGCCGGATTTTGCCGCTTGAGCAGGATCGCGAGATACAGGCCCGCGGGCCCGCCTCCGACGCAGTCGACCTTCACGCACACACCCCTGGGATTCACCGAACGTGGCCAATTGGCACCGCAGGGTAGCAGCGGGCCGGGGGTTCGGCCGGGTTTGCGGATCGCGCCAGATTGACGCCGTGAGCCACGCCACCCGGACGGCGGACCGCCGCCAAAGATCAACCAGAACCGCCCCGCCCGAGCAAGGAATTCCCCGTTCCGGAACCGAGGATCCCTCACTCCCGGCAAGATCATCTTCGTTAAATCTTGTATGACATGTAGTCAATTGTCCTGATCACAGCCAACCCGATCCGGGCGATTTCCCCCGCCGGGAAACCGGCGGATAGGCATACGGAGTCATCACCCGCACCCACCGCAGGAGGCATCCGTATGCCCGGACTCACCCGCCGTCGCGCACTCACCGCGGGGGCCCTGCTGGCCACCGCCGCCGGCACCCAGACACTCCTCGCGCCCGGCGCACCGGCCGCATCCCACTCGCACGGGGGATCTCTCGAACCCTTCGACGAGATCTACAAGGGCCGCCGCATACAAGGCCGTCCGGCCGCCATGGACGACGGCATGAGCGGCATGGGCGGCGGCCGTCACCACGGTCACGGCGGCGGATACGCGGTGTTCGTGGACGGGGCGGAGCTGCACGTGATGCGGAACGCCGACGGCAGCTGGATCAGCGTGGTCAGCCACTACGACCCGGTCGCCACCCCGCGCGCCGCCGCCCGCGCGGCGGTCGACGAGCTCCAGGGCGCTGCGCTGCTGCCCTTCCCCGCCAACTGACCGCCCCCGCAAGGAATCCCGGAGCCCCGAGCACCATGACCGTACGCAAGAACCAGGCCGCCCTGACCGCCGACGAGAAGCGGCGGTTCGTCGCCGCCGTCATCGAGCTGAAGCGCAGCGGGCGTTACGACGACTACGTGCGCACGCACAACGCCTTCATCATGTCCGACACCGACGACTCCGAGCGCACGGGCCACCGTTCGCCGTCGTTCCTGCCCTGGCACCGCAGATTCCTGCTCGACTTCGAGCGGGCCCTCCAGTCGGTGGACCCCTCGGTGGCGCTCCCCTACTGGGACTGGAGCACCGACCGGACCGTCCGCTCCTCGCTGTGGGCGCCGGACTTCCTGGGCGGCACCGGACGCGCCTCCGACGGGCGGGTGACGGACGGCCCGTTCGCCGCGTCCACCGGCAACTGGCCGGTCAACGTGCGGGTGGACAACCGTACGTATCTGCGCAGGTCGCTCGGGGCCGGCGTGCGCGAGCTGCCCACCCGGGCCGAGGTCGACTCGGTGCTGGCCATCGCGACCTACGACATGGCGCCCTGGAACAGCGCCTCGGACGGCTTCCGGAACCACCTGGAGGGCTGGCGCGGGGTCAACCTGCACAACCGGGTCCACGTCTGGGTCGGCGGCCAGATGGCCACCGGTGTCTCCCCCAACGACCCGGTGTTCTGGCTGCACCACGCCTTCGTCGACAAGCTGTGGGCCGAGTGGCAGCGCCGGCACCCGCAGGCGGCGTACGTGCCGGGTGGCGGCACACCGGACGTGGTGGACCTGGACGAGACCATGAAGCCGTGGAACGACGTGCGGCCGGCCGATCTGCTCGACCACACGAAGTTCTACACGTTCGACACCGCCGCGGCCTGACCCGGCGGCCCGATCAGGCGTCCGCGGTACGGCACTCCGGGTGGCCCCAGCCCTGCGCGTTCTTCGCGATGGGCTCGCCGGCCGCGTAGGAACGCCCGCACAGGCAGCGGCCGGGGAACTTCGCCTTGATCGTACGGGCGCCGGCGGCGGACCCGGCCGTCTTCTTGCGCGGGGCCGCCTTGCGGCGCGGGGCCCCGGTGGAGGCGGCGGGCGTCGGGGACGGCGGCGGCACCGGGGAGCCGAGGGCGCTGCCCGCGGCCTCCTGGACCGTGGCCGCCTGGCTGGCCGCGCGGTCGGCGAAGTCGTTGAGCGGGTCGCCGTCGACCTGGTGGGCGGGGACGTAGCGGAAGTCGACCGTGCGGCCGTCGAGGAGTTCGTCGATGCGGACGACCAGGTCCTGGTTGGCGACCGGCTTGCCGGCGGAGGTCTTCCAGCCGTTGCGCTTCCAGCCGGGCAGCCAGGTGGTGACCGCCTTCATGGCGTACTGCGAGTCCATCCGGACTTCCAGCGGCACGTCCGGTTCCACGGCCGTGAGCAGCCGTTCCAGGGCGGTCAGTTCGGCGACGTTGTTGGTGGCCCTGCCGAGCGGTCCCGCCTCCCAGCGGGCCGGGGTCGCCGCGTCGTCGGACACCACCCAGGCCCAGCCGGCCGGTCCTGGGTTTCCCTTAGAAGCCCCGTCGCACGCGGCCACCACTCGTTCACGCATGGCCCCGATCATGCCACGGCCCGCCGGACCGGCCGGCCGGGGCCCGGTGGCGCGCTGCTCAGTCGTCCTCGAGCGACGGCAGTTCGCCCTCGGTGGTGTTGATGTCGATCACCGAGAAGCCGGCGCCCTGCGGATCGCTGAGCGCCGCGAACCGGCCGAAGGGCATGCTCAGCGGACCGAAGCGGAGCACCCCGCCGAGCTCGGTGGCCCTGGCGACGGCCTCGTCGCAGTCGGCGACGGTGAAGTACACGTTCACGTACGACGGCACCTCGGGCGGGAACTCGTCGCCCATCCGCATCCGCCCGAGGACGGTGTTCCCGTCCACGTCGAACATCCGGAAGTCGACCTTGTCGTCCTCGATCCGCCTGGCCGTGTAGGGGAAGACGGCGGTGAGGAAGGGGTCGGTCTTCTCCGGCTCACGGGTGAAGACCTCCGCCCAGCAGTAGGCGCCGGGCACGGCCGTGGCCTCGAAGCCCTCGTGGTCACCGCCCTGCCAGATGCCGAACACCGCGCCTCCGGGCTCCCGGGCCAGGCACATCGTGCCCGCATCGCCGACCCGCATCGGGTCCAACAGCACCTCGCCGCCGTGCTCCCGGATCCGCGCGGCGGCGGCCACGGCGTCCGGGGAGGCGAAGTACAGGCACCACTGCGGCTGTCCCTCCTGACCGGGCATGGGCGGTACGACGGCGGCGACGGCCTTGCCGTCCGCGTAGGCCTGGGTGTAGCCGCCGTACTCCGACGACGACTCGCCGAAGGTCCAGCCGAGGACGGCGCCGTAGAAACGCTTGGCCCCCTCCAGGTCGCCGAACATCGCGTCGGCCCAGCAAGGGGTGCCTTCCGCTTGTACCGCCATGGCCACGGCCCTTCCGCATCGTGCCGGACTCTCCCGGCTCCTCACGCTAGCCATCCGACGGTCCGCCCGCGCGCCGAACGGGGGGCTCCGACGGACACTGGGAGGGACGGGGGCGGGCCGGGACGGTAAGGGTGGCGGGGTTCGGCGGACGGGGTGCGGTATGGCGGACATGATGCGGGCGTGGTCGGTGGTGCGGCCCGGGCCGGTCGAGGCGGATCCGCTGCGGCTCGTCGAACGGCCGGTGCCGGTGCCCGGTGCGGACGAGCTGCTGGTCCGGGTGCGGGCCTGCGGGGTGTGCCGCACCGACCTGCACGTCACGGAGGGCGATCTGCCGGTGCGCAGGCCCGGGGTGACGCCGGGGCACGAGGTGGTCGGCGAGGTGGCGGGCCTGGGCTCCGGGGTGGCCGACTTCACCGTCGGCGACCGGGTCGGAGTGGCCTGGCTGCGGCGCACGGACGGGGAGTGCGCGTACTGCCTGCGGGGCGCCGAGAACCTGTGCCCGCGCTCGCGGTACACCGGCTGGGACGCCGACGGCGGGTACGCGCAGTACACGACGGTACCGGCGGGGTTCGCGTACCGGCTGCCCGGGACCCTGGACGACGTGGCGCTCGCGCCGCTGCTGTGCGCCGGGATCATCGGCTACCGCGCGCTGCGCCGGGCCGCGCTCCCTGCGGGCGGCCGGCTCGGCCTCTACGGCTTCGGCGGCAGCGCCCATCTGTGCGCCCAGCTGGCGGTGGCGCAGGGCGCGCGGGTGCATGTGGTCACCCGGGGTGCCGAGGCCCGGCGTCTGGCCCTGGCGCTGGGCGCGGCCTCGGCCGGGGACCTTGCCGAGCCGCCGCCCGAGCCGCTGGACAGCGCCGTCCTGTTCGCCCCCGTCGGCGATCTGGTGCCGGTCGTGCTGCGCGCCCTGGACCGGGGCGGCGTGCTGGCGGTCGCGGGCATCCACCTCAGCGACGTGCCGCCGCTGAACTACGAGCGTGAGCTGTTCTACGAGCGGGAGCTGCGCAGCGTCACCTCCAACACCCGCGCCGACGGGCGTGAGTTCCTGGCCCTCGCCGAACGGCACCGGATCCGCGCCACCACGCACACCTACCCGCTGTCCGAGGCTCCGCGGGCGCTGCGGGACCTGAAGGCCGGGCGCTTCGACGGGGCCGCGGTGCTGGTGGACGACCTTTCCTGAGTCCAACCCCCGCCGGGGCAGGGCACGAGAGCGGGCCACCGGCGCATGATCGACGGACGCAACCTTTTCCGCCCCGACCTCCAGGTTTGCGCAACCACAGCCCGCAGCCGCCCCTTTCACGCCGTACCCGTAGATCACCACGGCTGTTTGGCTAGGGCGTGCCACCACCACGCACACCACCGACCCTTCGGGTCACCGTCGTTCAGCTCTCTGCTGGAGGGAATGTGTCCACACCGGACAGCGTCATCGGTTCCGCCGTCGACGAGCCCGAGCCGGATCCGACCACCGACGGGCAGCTCACCAGTCTGAGCACCCGGGCGGCACGCCAGCTCGCCACGACCACCAAGTCAGAGCCGCAGATGCAGGCCATCACCTCGCGGTGGCTGCTGAAGACACTGCCGTGGGTGGACGTCAAGGGCGGCACCTACCGGGTGAACCGGCGCCTGCAACTGCGCACCGGGCGCGGCCGGGTGAGCTTCGAGCAGAACGGCGGGGACGACATCCGGGTCATCCCGGAGACCCTCACCGAACTGCCCATCCTGCGGGGCTACGACAACCCCGACGTGCTGGCCGAGCTCGCCGCCCGCTTCCAGCCCCGCGAAGTGCGCGCCGGGCAGCTGCTGTTCGAGGCCGGGCAGCCGGTCACCGAGACCTACCTGGTGGTGCACGGGCGGTTCACCAGGTACGCGGCCGGGAAGTACGGCGACGAGGAGGTCGTCGGGGTCGTCACCGACGGCGACCAGATGGGCGACGAGGCGGTCGGTCAGACCGACCCGCTGTGGCTCACCTCGGTCCGCGCGGAGACCGCGGGGGTGGTGCTGGCGCTGCCCTGGGCGGTCGCCGAGGAGATCATGGACCGGGAGCCGTCGCTGGGCGCCCACCTCCAGGCGTTCGTCGACCGGCAGCGGCTGCCGATGAACCGCAAGGGCGAGGCCGAGGTGCCGGTGCAGGCCGGCCACGTCGGTGAGGAGACCCTGCGCGGCGGCTTCGTGGACTACGACCTGACGCCGCGCGAGTACGAACTGTCGCTGACGCAGACGGTGCTGCGGGTGCACTCCCGGGTGGCCGACCTCTACAACCACCCGATGGACCAGACCCAGCAGCAGCTGCGCCTGACGGTCGAGGAGATCCGCGAGCGCCAGGAGTGGGAGCTGGTCAACAACCGCGAGTTCGGACTGCTGCACAACATCGACTACGGCCAGCGGATCAGCTCCTTCACCGGCCCGCCGACCCCGGACGACATGGACGAGCTGATCTCCATGCGCCGCAAGACCAAGGTGATCCTGGCGCATCCCAAGGCGATCGCGGCCTTCTTCCGGCAGTGCAACCGGCGCGGCCTGGTACCGCCCAGCGTGAACATCGACGGGCACGAGATCCCGGCCTGGCGCGGGGTCCCGATCTACCCGTGCAGCAAGATCCCGATCAGCGACGACCACACCAGCAGCATCATCGCGCTGCGCACCGGCGAGGCCGACCAGGGGGTCATCGGCCTCTACCAGACCGGCATCCCCGAGGAGTACCAGCCCGGCCTGAACGTCCGCTTCATGGGCATCAACGAGCAGGCCGTCGTCAACTACCTGGTCACCGCCTACTACTCGATGGCCATCCTCGTCCCCGACGCGGCCGGGATCCTGGAGAACGTCCAGCTCGGCCGCACCGCCGACTGACGGCCCGGAGCACAGCCATGAGCACAGCCACCACGTCCTACGCCCTGCCCGGCCCGCCGAACCTCGCGCGGAGTCTGCGCCCGGCCCGGCGCACCGGGGCGGTCCCCGGACTCCACTACCGGCCCGCCGTGCCCGCCGACCCGGAGAAGGCCGCCGAGCTGGACCGGCGCCTGGAGGCCTGGGCCCGGGAACTCGACCTGTTCCCCGAGGCCTGGAAGGGGGACTTCTCCGGCTTCCAGTTCGGCCGGGCCGTCGTCCTCCAGCATCCCGGCGGTCTCGACCTGGACCGCCTCACCGCCGCCGGCAAGCTGCTGCTGGCCGAGAACATCGTGGACTCCTGCTGCTGCGAGGAGGACGAAGGGCGCGGCGGATCCAGGCGCGGGCTCGGCGGTCCGCTGGTCATCGCCCAGTCGGCGCTCGACCCCTACCACGGCATCCCCGAGCTGGAGGAGGAGTGGCGCGCGGGCATCGCGGCCGACGGCCCGCTGCGCTCCTACCACTGCGCCCTCGCGGACTTCGCCGCCTTCGCCACCCCGAGCCAGACCGACCGGTTCGTCCACGACATCGCCCGGCTGCACCTCGGGTACCTCGGGGAGGCCGCGTGGATGGAGACCGGGTACGTGCCGCGGGTCTGGGAGTACCTGGTGATGCGGCAGTTCAACAACTTCCGGCCCTGTCTGTCGATCGTCGACGCGGTGGACGGCTACGAACTGCCCGAGCAGCTCTACGCCCGCCCGGAGATCCAGCGGATCACGGCGCTCGCCTGCAACGCCACCACGATCGTCAACGACCTGTACTCCTTCACCAAGGAGCTGGCGAGCGATCCCGACCACCTCAACCTGCCCCAGGTGGTGGCGGCCAACGACCGGTGCGGGCTGAAGGCGGCCTATCTCAAGTCGGTCGGCATCCACAACCGGATCATGGAGGCCTTCGAGGCGGAGTCGGCCGCCCTGTCCGCGGGGTCGCCGCTGGTCGCGCGCTACGCCGAGGGGCTGGCCGCCTGGGTCTCCGGCAACCACGAGTGGCACGCCACCAACACCCACCGCTACCACCTGCCCGACTACTGGTAGCACCGAGCCACCTCAGAAGAACCGATACACCGTCAGAACACGTCGAGGAGAACCTGTTGACCACCGCCCCTGTCACTCGGAAGACCACCACGTCAGCCCCGGTGCCGACGCAGTCCAGGTACCAGAACAGCGTCGCGGAGTACTGGAACGCCGAGGAGAACCCGGTCAACCTCGAACTCGGAAAGATCGACGACCTGTACCACCACCACTACGGCATCGGTGAGGCGGACTGGTCGGTGCTCGACGAGCCCGACCCCGAGTTGCGCAAGGAGCGCGTCACCAGCGAGCTGCACCGCCTGGAGCACGCCCAGGCCGAGCTGCTGGCCGGCCATCTCGGCGCCCTCACCCCCGCCGACCGGGTCTTCGACGCCGGCTGCGGCCGGGGCGGCGGCAGCATCGTGGCGAACCTCCGCTACGGCTGTCACTCCGACGGCGTCACCATCTCCGCGAAGCAGGCGGACTTCGCCAACGCGATGGCCCGCAAGCGGGGGGTCGGCGACAAGGTCCGCTATCACCACCGGAACATGCTGGACACCGGCTTCGAGACGGGCGCGTACGCGGCGTCGTGGAACAACGAGTCCACGATGTACGTCGAGCTGGAGCTGCTGTTCGCCGAGCACGCCCGGCTGCTGCGCCGCGGTGGACGCTACGTGACGATCACCGGCTGCTACAACGACACCTACGGCCGGGCCTCCCGTGAGGTGTCGCTGATCAACGCGCACTACATCTGCGACATCCACCCGAGGTCGGAGTACTTCCGGGCGATGGCCAAGAACCGGCTCGTCCCCGTCCACGTGGAGGACCTCACCCAGGCGACGATCCCGTACTGGGAACTGCGCAAGCATGCCGACCACCTGCTGACGGGCATCGAGGACGCGTTCCTCGACGCGTACAAGAACGGCAGCTTCCAGTATCTGCTGATCGCGGCCGACCGGGTCTGACCGCGGTGCCGACGGGGGCGGTGTCCGCGGACACCGCCCCCGTCCCCGTGCGGGTCACTCCCCCGCGTACGCCTTGCGCAGCGCGGCGATGTCGAGCTTGCCCATGGCGTACATCGCCCGGGTGGTGCGCGCCGCCTTCTCCGGGTCCGGGTCGCCGATCATCTCGATCAGCCCCTCCGGGACGACCTGCCAGGACACTCCGTACCTGTCCTTGAGCCAGCCGCACGGGCCGGGCTCGCCGCCGTTCTCCGTGAGCTTCGCCCAGTAGTGGTCGACCTCCTCCTGGCCGTCGCAGTAGATCTGGAAGGAGATCGCCTCGTTGAACGTGAACTGGGGGCCGCCGTTGAGCGCGACGAACCGGTGCCCGTTGGCCGTGAAGTCGACGGCGATCACCGAGCCCGCGGGCCCCGGCCCGGCCTCGGTGTAGCGGCCGACCCGGCCGATGCTGGAGTTCTTGAAGATCGACACGTAGTAGTGGGCGGCTTCCTCGGCCTGGCCGTCGAACCAGAGACACGTGGTGAATCCGTCGGTGGTCATGGGCACCTCCTGGAGCGTGGAACGCGGTCATGTGTACCGACCGCCGCACGCCGGAAAACTCATCGGTCGCGCTGCGATCCGCGCAGGACGGGGACACAGCCGCGGTCAGGCGGCCAGGCACATGCCCCGGTGGCTGTTCGACGCGGTCTGCCGGCGGGTGAACTCCGTGTGCACCAGGGTGAGCAGACCCCCCAGGTCGAGTCCGAGCGCCCGGGCGGCGGCCCCGAGCACTTCCGAGGAGGCCTCCTTGCGGCCGCGCTCGATCTCGGAGAGGTACGGCAGGGAGATCCGGGCCGTCTCGGCCACCTCCTTGAGTGTGCGCTCCTGAGCCTGCCGCTCCTGGCGCAGCACGTCTCCGAGGAGGTCGCGCCAGAGCGGCTCCCTGGTCTCGGGAGCCGGCTCCGGCCCCTGCGGGCGCAGTGGGATGACACGGGCGTGGTTCTGCGATGGGCTGGTCACCCCCTCACCCTAAAAGCAGTGGCGCGTGGAAGGCAGCGATCGGCATTCTGCCCTGCGTGGACGCACGGGAATTGCGGGCGGGTGATCCGCGGTTGCGGGACATCTTCGACCAGGACGCCGAGCGGTACGACCGGGCGCGGCCCCGATATCCCGCCTCCCTGACCGAGCGGCTGATTCGAGCGACGGGGGCCGCGCCGGGGATGCGGGCACTGGAGATCGCCCCGGGCACCGGGCAGCTCACCGTGGATCTGGCCGGCTCCGGATGTGCGATCACCGCCGTGGAGATCGGCCCGCGCATGGCAGCGGTGGCCCGACGACGGCTGGCGGCCTTCGCCGACGTGGAGGTGGTGGTCGCGGCCTTCGAAGAGTGGGAGCCGCCGGCGGAGCCCTTCGACGCGGCGGTCTGCGCGACCGCCGCGCCGGCGGAGCCCTTCGACGCGGCGGTCTGCGCGACCGCCTTCCACTGGATCGACCCGGCCGTGCGGCTGCCGAAGACGGCCGGGGTGCTGCGCCCCGGGGGACTGCTCGCGGTCATCGACACCCACCACGTGGCGGGCGGCACCGAGGACTTCTTCGCCGAGGTCCAGGAATGTTACGAACGCTGGGATCCGGCCACTCCGCCCGGGCTGCGCCAGACCCGTGAGTCCGACCTCGCGACCGACACACGAGAATTCACCGGCTCCCCGCACTTCACCGACGTCACCGTGCACGGTCACGCCCAGGAGATCACGTACACCGCCGACCAGTACCTGGACGTGCTCCTGACCTACTCGAACCACCGCGCACTCCCCGAGGCCGCGCGGAACGGGCTGCTGGCGGACATCCGGGAGCTGATCGAGTCGCGGTACGACGGTTCCGTCACCAAGCGCTACTGGCACGAGCTGATCACGGCGGTGCGCGTCGCGGGGTGAGCCTGCCCACCGCCCAGGTCACCGGATGTTTTACGCCACTCGCGGGAACAGGGCGCATGCGTCGCGTCACCCGGGGTACCCGATCGACGAGACACGCATGGCGCGTCCGATTCCGGGTATCCGGGCGAGGACACAAGCACGTCAGGGCCGGCGCGACGCAGTCGAACCGGCGGCCGTGGCATCTTGACTCACGTGGGAGAGGGAATGAACACCGCCGGGATCCGGTCGGAAGCAGTGGACACCGCTCAGCCCGTCGAGGCGTGGACGGACGAAGCCCTGCCGGGAATCGTGGACCCGAAGAGTGTCGCGCCCCGCGACGCGCGGGGGCTTTCCCGCCAGTTCTTCCAGCGGCTGGGTGAGCTGGAGGAGGGCACGCCCGAGTACCAGTACGCCCGCAACACGCTCATCGAGATGAACATGTCGCTCGTCAGGTTCGCGGCCGGCCGGTTCCGCAACCGGGGCGACGGCATGGAGGACATCGTCCAGACCGGGATGATCGGCCTGATCAAGGCCATCGACCGGTTCGAGCTGTCGCGGGAGGTCGAGTTCACCTCCTTCGCCCTGCCGTACATCGTGGGCGAGATCAAGCGGTTCTTCCGGGACACCACCTGGGCGGTGCACGTACCGCGGCGGCTCCAGGAACTGCGCGTGGAGCTGGCCAAGGCCCGTGAGGAACTCTCCAGCCGGCTGGACCGGGACCCGACGGTCGCCGAGCTGGCCACGCTGATGAACCTGTCCGAGGAGGAGGTGGTCGAGGGCCAGCTGGCCGCCAACGGCTACAACTCCTCCTCCCTGGACGCCGCCCTCACCGGGGACGGCCCGGAGGACGGCGAGGCGGTGCTGGCCGACTTCATCGGTGTCGAGGAGCACGGGCTGCGGCTCGTCGAGGACTTCCAGTCGCTGGCCCCGCTCATGGCCGAGCTGAGCGACCGGGACCGGGAGATCATCCACCTGCGGTTCGTCGAGGAGGCCACCCAGGCGGAGATCGGCGAGCGGCTCGGCTGCTCCCAGATGCATGTCTCCCGCCTGATCAAGCGGATCATCGCCCGCCTGCGCCAGGGGATGCTGGGCGAACTCGGCTGCGCCTGAGGGCGGGGTCCCGGGCGCTGCCCCCACCGGCGCGTGGGGCGGCGCCCGTGGTAGGCGTGGCTCAGGGCCTCGTTCAGCTGGGGAGACGCACCACGGCACGCACCCGCTTGCCGACCGGCACCAGTTCGGCGGTGACCTCGCTGGCCACGGCGTACACGATCTCCAGGCCGTGGCGGCCGATCCGCTCGGGATCCTTGGGGAAGCGCCGGGGCAGGGCGTCGCTGCTGTCGTAGACGCAGACCTGGACCGCGCTGTCGGTGCCCTCCAGTTCCAGGATGTACGGGCCGTTGCTGTGCCGGTCGGCGTTGGTGATCAGCTCGCTGACCACGAGGAGCAGCTCGCCGTCGGCCCTGGGATCGATCGACGCGCACCACTCCGTCCTGAGCTGCTCCAGGAAACGGGCCGCGAAGTCCCGCGCCTCGGCGATGCAGCCAGGCTCACCGGTGTAGTGCGCGGACCGACGCAGCGGTTCCACGGGTACGTCGAAGCCAGTCGGTATCACTGCCCCGCCCAGGTGTTCGATCATGCGTTTCTCTCTCGGAGGCCGGCCCCGCCGGTCGCGGTTGCCACCATGCTCGTACCCCGAGTGTGCACGCGCAGTCCCCCGGAACGTTCGCCGACCGCGCACAAAGGGCGTCACCCTGGTCACACGGCCGGGAACCGGCGCGTCAGGACGCCGGGGCCGCGGGGGACACCGCGGACTCGGGGCCGGGGGACGGCGGGGAGGCCGGTGGCTCGGAGGCCGGTGCCTCGGACTTCGGGGACTGCGGTGACGGCGGTCCGGACTTCGGGGACTGCGGCTCCTGCGACTTCGACGACGGCGATTCGCTCTGGGGAGACTCGGTCTTCGGCGACTCCGACGTGCCGGAGTGCGAGGAGGACGGCGGCTTCGACCCGGGCGGCTTCGACGACGGGGCGTTCGGCGAGGACTGGTTCGACGCCGGGGGCTTCGAGCCGCCGCCCGGGCTGGCCGGGGTCGAGGGAGCGGGGGAGGTCGGCGGGGTCATGGGGTTCGGGTGGGCCGGCGGTTTGGCCGGGCGGTCGTGCCGGCCGGTGTGGTCGCCCCGGTGGCGGTCGAACCACTCGTGGTGCTCGTGGTCGAAGAGCACGAAGACGTCCACGACCTGTGCGGCGGGAGCGACGGCGACCACGTTCTCCGGCCGGTACCCGGGCCACGCGGCGCCCACGGCCCGCGGCGCGGTCCGCTGCGCGACCGGCGGGGTCAGCGGGTTCCCGCAGGCGCAGCGCACCCGGGGCACGCCGTGCGCGTCGACGAGGACCGCGGTGCCCGTCTGCAGGACCGCCTGGTAGGTGGTGGCGCCGCCGTCGCGGTAACCGTGGCCGGTGACCCGGGTGTCCGCGCGTAGTTGCACGGGGGTGAGGGAGCGCAGATAGGCCGGGACGCCGGCCGGCTGGACGCCGACCTGCGCGGCGAACGCCTTGTCGCGCGGTGGTGAAGCCTGCAGGTACCTGATCTGCTGCTCGACGTCGCAGCTGCTGCTGTTCTTGGTGCCGCTGTAGAGGCCGGGGGCACCGCCGTCCACGCCGCGCACCTCGTTCGCGGGGGCCGTCGCCGCGCCCGACGCAGCCGGGGCGGCGGAGGCGCTGACGGACTTCGTGGCGGTGGACTTGGTGAACGGGTCCTGGCCGGAGCTGTTCGCAGACTGCAGGAACACCTCGCCCGGCTTGCCGGACCCTGCCGTGCGGGTGAGGACCACGGCCAGGGCCGCGACGACCACGACGGCGGTGGTGAGCATCGCGATCCGGGGCGCGGACCGCCACCACGCCCGGTCCGGCCCGCCGCCCCGTCCGTCGCCCGGACCACCGCCGTGGCTGTCCCCGGGACCACCGCCGCGGCCGTCGCCGGGCCCGCCGCCATGACCGTCGCCCCGCCCACCGCCGGGTCCGCCGCCGTGCCCCGCGTCGCCGCCCGGCGGCGGTGGCGGGGGTCCTGCGGGTGGCCTGGAGGGCCCGGACAGCGGGCCGGAAGGTGGTCCCGTGGGGCGGCCGGACGACGGCGGTTCGACACTCACGCGCTCATCTCCCGTGGCAGTGAACCGAATCAAAGCGCGCCGCAACAAGCGGCATTCACGAAAAATGCCTCGTACGAGGCGCAACGAGCCCAATGTGCGCCGGTCCCGTGCCGTCCGCAAGCCGACGCGAACGGCCCACCCGGAGGGCGGGGCGACCGCGTGTTGCCTAGCGTGACGGTGTGAGCCCCCGCATCGCCCGCGAGCGGCCGGCGGCCGCGCCGGCCCGCCGCGGCGAGGTTCGGCACGGCTGGCCGCCGGCCCTGGCCGTGGTGCTGACTGCCCTGCTCGCCATGGCCGTGGTGGCCACCGGGGGGCTGTGGGCGGCCGGCGCGACGGACCTGCCCGGGGACGCGTTCGCGCCGGTGGTGTGCGCGACCGTGGTGACGGCCGTCGGCGGCACCGTGGAGCTGTCCGGGAACGCGGGCGCGCTGGCCCGGACCGACGCCGGGCTGACCGTCGTACCGCTGTCCGTGACGCTGGCCGGGGCGCTGGTCGTCGCCGGGGGATTCCTGCGGCCGCTGCGGCACCGCGCCGTGGCCGCGGCCGGGGAGCTGGCCGGGTGGGCGGCCCGGATCGGGCTGCTGTGGCTGCTCGGGCTGGTCGGCCTCGCCCTCGGCGCCCGCCACACCTTCGCGGTCGACGTGGGCGACGGGACGCTCAGTGACCTGACCGGGCTGCTGGACACGGCACCGCGGGTGGGGTTCACGACGGACGTGCCGCTGACGGCCGGGTACGGACTGCTGTGGCTCGCCGGAATCCTGGTGCTGGCGCTGCTGGTCGCCCCCGGGGCGCCGCTGCCCGGGCGGCTGCTGCGCTTCCAGGCGTCGGTGCGCCCCGCCGCGTACGCCATGGTCGTGCTGGTGCTGGCGTACGTGGCGCTGGCCCTGCTGGTCGCGGTGGTCGCGATGGTCACGCGCGGGCACGCCAGGGGGACCCTCGCGGTGATCCTGCTCGGGCTGCCCAACCTGGCCTGGACGGCGCTCACCCTGGGTCTCGGCGTCACCTGGGACGGCAGGGTCGAAGGCCCGTTCGGGCTGCCCGTGCCGCGGGTGCTGGCCGAGGTGCTGCGCACCCCGGACGTCTCGGCCCTGAACCTGCGCACCGCCGCCGCCCACGACGGCCGCTGGTGGTGGCTGGCCGTGGCCGCCGCGGTGCTGCTGCTCGCGGTGGCCTTCCTGATGGCGGTCCGCTCCCCCGCCCGGATCCGCGCCCGGCAGCACGCCGTGCACCTGGCGGTCGCCCTGGCCCTGACGATGCTGACGCTCTGCCTGGCCGGACGGGTCCGGGCCCACTACGGTCTGTCCCTGCTCGGCATCGGCGACGTGGGCGGCAACCTGTCCGGTGAGCTGCTGCTGAGGCCGAGGCTGTGGTCGGCGGTGGGCCTGGGCGCGCTGTGGGGGCTGATCGCCGGGTTCCTCGGCGCCTGGCCGGCTCGCGCGGTGCCCCGGCGGGGCGAGGTGGCGGCCCGCAGGCCCTGAGGCGGCCGGCCGCGGTCAGCGGTCGCCGTCGCGGCTGACCACCCGGGTCGCGTCACGCCCCGGGGCGGCCTCGCCCGGCACGGACCGGTCGGTGACGTACGTGGCGAGCCGCCGTCCGTCGCCGTACAGCCAGCGCCCCTCCCCCGGGTCGTACAGCCACATGGACTCCCCGTCCACCACCACCCCGATGCGCACCCCCTGGGTGCGGCTTCGGAACGACTCCCCGTCGAGGCCGTCGGCCAGCGCCTCGACGGCGGCGCGGTAGTCGGCGAGGGCCCGTGCCGCGCGGTCCAGCAGGGGGCGCGGGTCGGCGGCCGCGTCGGGCGGCCCGCCGGGCAGGGGCGGGTCCTGGGGCACGGCGACGAGGTAACGGCCGTCGACCCAGGCGGCCCAGCCGTTGGCACAGCTGATGCGGGCCCAGTCGCCGCGCCGTTCCACGAGCCGGACCGGCAGCAGCGGGTCGAGGGGGACGGTGGGCCGGCCCGGGTCGGGGGCCTCCCAGGCGGCCATGCCGTCGGCCGGCACCACATGGGTGGGCCTGAACGCCGGTGCGGTGGTCATCGCGTCGCCTACTTCCGCATCACGGCGGGTTCGTGGCGGCGCAGCAGCCGGGACAGCACCCAGCCGTAGACGGCCGACAGCACCAGCAGCATGACCATGTTGCGCAGCCAGACGTGCGCCGAGTGCCGGAAGTACGGATCGGCGGTGAGGGTGCCCGGCATGATGCGGTGCAGTTCGACGGTGCCCGCCATGGCGCCCAGCGCCCACCGCGAGGGCACCAGCCAGGCCAGCTGTTCGAGACCGGGTACACCGTGGAGCCTCAGCAGGGTGCCGCAGAAGACCACCTGGACGACGGTGAGCAGTACCAGCAGCGGCATCGTCACCTCCTCCTTGCGGACCAGGGCGGAGACCAGCAGGCCGAGCATCATGGCGGTGAAGGAGAGCACCGCCACGGCGACGGTGATCTCCAGCAGGGGCGGCATCAGCACGCCGTCGCCGCCGGGTGCGTTCAGGTCGACGCCGGCCAGGCCCACCTGGGTGAGCACGATCGCCTGGAGCACGGTGATGGTGCCGAGGACGACGACCTTCGACATCACGTACGCGGACCTGGGCAGGCCGACGGCCCTCTCCCGCTGGTAGATGACCCGTTCCTTGACCAGCTCGCGCACCGCGTTGGCGGCGCCGGTCAGCACGCCGCCCACGCACAGGGTGAGCAGCGCGTTGGTGGCGGTCTCGAAGGTGAGCCTGTTCCCGGCGACGGCCCGAGCCATCGCGCCCATCACGAACGGCAGCCCGATCATGATGGCGAGGAAGGTCCGGTCGGCGAGGAGCGCGGCCGTGTACCGCCGCACCAGGGTGGAGAACTGGGCGCCCCAGCTGCGCGGCCGGGGCGGCGGGGCCATGACCGTCGGCCCGGTGCGCGGCGCCACCGGCTGGGCGCTGGAGTTCACGATGTACTTCCGGTGGTAGGACGAGGCGCGGTACTCCTGCGCCCAGTCCCGGCCGGTGTCGCGTTCGAACGCCTCGAAGGCCTCGGGCCACTCGTCGAACGCGAAGAAGCCGAGGGCCTCGCCCGGCGGTCCGAAGTAGGCGGTCCGCCCGCCCGGCGCGAGGACCAGCAGCCGGTCGCAGACGTCGAGGCTGAGCACGCTGTGGGTGACGACGATGACGGTACGGCCGTCGTCGGCCAGGCCGCGCAGCGTGTTCATCACCGAGCGGTCCATGCCGGGGTCGAGTCCGGAGGTCGGTTCGTCGAGGAAGAGCAGGGACGGTTTCGTGAGCAGTTCCAGGGCTACGCTGACCCGCTTGCGCTGCCCGCCGGAGAGGCTGTGCACGGGCTGGTCGGCGCGCTGTTCGAGGCCGAGCTCCCGGATGACCTGGTCGACCCGGTGGCGGCGCTCGGTCTTCGCGGTGTCCTCGGGGAAGCGCAGTTCGGCGGCGTAGCCGAGGGCGCCGCGCACGGTCAGCTGGACGTGCAGGATGTCGTCCTGCGGGACCAGGCCGATGCGCTGGCGCAGTTCGGCGTAGTCGCGGTAGAGGTCGCGGCCGTCGTAGAGGACGGTGCCGTGTTCGGCGGGGCGCTGGCCGGTGAGGGCGCCGAGCAGGGTGGACTTGCCGGCGCCGCTGGGTCCGACCACGGCGAGCAGGCACTTCTCCCCCACCGGGAAGGAGACGTGGTCCAGCAGGACCTTGCGGCCGCGGTCGACGGCGACGGTGAGGTCCTGGACGTCCAGGGAGACCTCGCCGGTGTCGACGTACTCCTGGAGCTGACCGTCGACCAGGCAGAAGGCCGAGTGGCCGACGCCGACGACGTCGCGGGGGCCGAGCGGCGCACGGGTGACCGGGCGGCCGTTGAGGTAGGTGCCGTTGTGGCTGTCGAGGTCGACGATCTCGTAGCTGCCGTCCGGGTGGACGCGCAGTTCGGCGTGGTGGCGGGAGACGACGAGGTCGTCCACGACGACGTCGTTGTCCGGGGCGCGGCCGATGCGGACGGTGCGGGCGCGCAGCGGCCGTACCGAGGAGGGCTGCCGGAAGGTGCCGGTACGGCTGGGCATCGACACGGCGAAGGGGCGGTCCGGTGCGGGCGGGGCGCGGCCGACGAGGACGCCGCTCGGGCCGTCGGAGGCGCTGCCGAAGCCGATGACCGTGCCGGGGCCGACCTCCCATTCCCGGATGCGGCGGCCGTCGGCGTAGGTGCCGTTGGTGCTGTTCTCGTCCGCCAGCGTCCAGTGGCCGTCGGCGGGGCGCAGCACCGCGTGATGCCAGGAGACCCGGGTGTCGTCGATGCAGATGTCGCTCAACGGGTCGCGTCCGACGTGGTAGTCACGGCCCGGGCTCATCACCGTGGAGCCCGCTTCGGTCTCCAGGACGAGTTCGGGCGCAGTCGAGGCGACCGGCCACTCCGCCATGGCCAGAATTCTACCGACCCGGTCACCGGTGTGCCCGGTCGTGAGTGGTGTCAGGCGACGGGGACGACGAGTGCGGGGATGGTGCGCTGCATGCGGAGGGCGTCGACGGATTCGGCGAGCAGCTCGTACTCGGTGGTCTCGTCCTGGACGGCGATCCGCACCAGCCGGCCGTCGGCCAGTTCGTCGGCGACGAGTTCCTGCCGGACGACGTCGGCGCACCAGGCGCGGAGCAGGCCGGGCACGTCGGGGACTGTCCCGGCGACCGGGACCAGCGAACCGTGGGGGTACCGGGGGTTCTCGGGTAACGGATCCAGCCGCTCGGCGATCCAGGAGGCCCGGTCCCGTAACCACCACAACGCCAGGGCCAGGGTCGGCGCACGGTAGGTGCCGAGGGGAACGCCGATGCGCTGCCCTCCGCAGACGCCGTATGCCGTGACATGGCACAGGAATTCGTCGTGCACGATCACTCCCCCGTAGCTCGCCCGGTGTGCCGTCGCGGGCCGGTTCCGTGCGGCTCCTGTGCGGTGAAGTGCTCCTGACATTCGAGTATGTTCACTTTCGAAACACTGTCACCATGCCTTTTTGGCCACTCTCTTGGCATATTCGCCCTGCGAATTGGCCGGAATGCACGTGCTGTACCGCGTCGCCTGCGAGACCTGAAGGATGGCCGCCCAGGAGGGGAAAGGTTCCGCCGCGGTGGCCGGTTCTGACGTGTCCACCCCGAAGGCCGAGGGGGGACGCGCGGGCGCGTCCCCCCTCGGCCACGGCTCACGGGCCGGCTGCCACGAACCTCACCGGTTGACGATCGCGTCGATCCGGGCCAGCTCCTCCGCCTCGAAGTCGAGGTTGCCGATGGCTCCGACGCAGTCCTCGACCTGCTGCGGGCTGCTGGCGCCGATCAGCGCGGAGGTGACCCGGCCGCCGCGCAGCACCCAGGACAGGGCGAGCTGGGCCAGGGTCTGGCCGCGGTCCTTGGCGATCTCGTCGAGGGCGCGCAGCCGGCCCACCAGGTCCTCGGTGACCGCGTCCGAGTTCAGGAAGGGGCTGTCGCTCGCGGCCCGGGAGCCCTCGGGGATGCCGTCCAGATAGCGGCCGGTGAGCAGCCCCTGCTCCAGCGGGGAGAAGACGATGGAGCCGACCTGGAGCTCGTCGAGCGCGTCGAGGACGCCCTCGGTCTCCGGGCGCCGGTCCAGCATCGAGTAGCGCGGCTGGTGGATGAGGAGCGGGGTGCCGAGATCGCCGAGGATCCGGGCGGCCTCCCGGGTCTGCTCCGCCGAGTAGTTGGAGATGCCGACGTACAGCGCCTTGCCCTGCTGGACCGCCGAGTGCAGGGCGCCCATCGTCTCCTCCAGGGGAGTCTCCGGGTCCGGGCGGTGCGAGTAGAAGATGTCGACGTACTCCAGGCCCATCCGGGTCAGCGACTGGTCCAGCGAGGACAGCAGGTACTTGCGCGAACCCCACTCGCCGTACGGCCCCGGCCACATCAGGTAGCCGGCCTTGGTGGAGATGACCAGCTCGTCGCGGTACCCGGCGAAGTCCGCCCGGAGCGCCTCGCCGAACGCGGACTCGGCGGCACCGGGCGGCGGGCCGTAGTTGTTGGCCAGGTCGAAGTGGGTGACGCCGAGGTCGAAGGCGCGGCGCAGGATGGCGCGCTGGGTCGTCACGGGCCGGTCGGGCCCGAAGTTGTGCCACAGGCCGAGCGACAGCGCGGGGAGCTTGAGGCCGCTGCGGCCGCTGCGGCGGTACGGCATGTCGGCGTAGCGGTCGGGGTGCGGGGTGTACAACGCGACTCCAGAGGGGTTGGCACACGAACTACCGATGCCACTCTTTCCCGAGCCGCGGGCAGCGGTCCAACAGAAGAATCCGATGCAATTGTGCGGTTAGGCTTCTCAATCATGGAACTGCGCCACCTCCAGCACTTCGTCGCGGTCGCCGAGGACCAGCACTTCACCCGGGCCGCGGAGCGGCTGATGGTGTCCCAGTCGGGGCTGTCCGCGTCCATCCGGGCCTTGGAGCGGGAACTGCGGGCGCCGCTGTTCGTGCGGACGACCCGCCGGGTGACGCTGACGGAGGCGGGCCGGGCGCTGCTGGGTGAGGCGGAGCGCGTCCTCGCCCAGGTGCGGTCGGCGCACGAGGCGGTGGCCGCCGTCCAGGGCGTGCTGCGCGGGACGCTGGCGCTGGGCACCGAGCAGTGCATCGCCGGGGTGCACGTGGCGGGGCTGCTCGCCGCGTTCCGGCGCCGGCACCCGGACGTCGAGATCCGGCTGCGGCAGGCGGGCTCCGGCGCACTGGCCGAGGAGGTGGCGGCCGGGCGGCTCGACCTGGCCTTCGCCTACCGCACCCAGGACGACACCGACCAGTTGCGCTCGGTGTCCCTCACCGGCGAGCCGATGACCGTGCTGTGCCATCCCAGCCACCGGCTGGCCACCGCGGGCGTGGCGGTGGCCCCCCAGGACCTCGACGGGGAGGTGTTCGTCGACTTCCACCCCGACTGGGGCCCGCGCCGCACCACCGACGCGGCCTTCGCCGCGGCGGGCGTGCGGCGCACGGTCGCCCTGGAGGTCAACGACGTGCACAGCCTCCTCGACCTGGTAGACGAGAACCTCGGTGTCGCCGTCGTGCCCCGCCACTTCCGGCACAAGCGGCCGGCGCTCACCGCGCTCGCGCTCAAGGACACGGACGAGACGGCGTACGAGACGGTCGCCCTGCTGCCGCCGCCGACGGCCACCAGCCCGGCGGCCCGGGCTCTGATCACCCTCCTCGAAACCGGTTGACCGATTCCGGACGCACGACGACCGGCGATGCGCGATCGTGGTCGTATGCATGCAAGGGACATCCTCATCGACGGCTTCGGCCGCATCCAGGAAGAAGTCCATGCCGCCCTCGACGGCCTCGATCCCGACCTGCTCAACCGGCGCCCGGCCGCCGGCGCCAACTCCGTCACCTGGCTGGTCTGGCACCTCACCCGGGTGCAGGACGACCACGTGGCCGACGCCTTCGGCCTGGAGCAGGTGTGGACGGCCCAGGGCTGGGCGAAGCGTTTCGGCCTCGACCTGCCGGTCCGGGACCACGGCTACGGCCACACCGCCGCGCAGGTCGCGAAGGTCACCGTGGACTCCGGCGACCTGCTGACCGGCTACCACGACGCGGTGCACGAGCAGACCCTCGGGGCCCTGCGCGGGCTTGCCGCCAAGGACCTCGAACGCGTCGTGGACGAGCGCTGGGACCCGCCGGTCACGCTGGGCGTACGGCTGGTGAGCGTCCTGGCCGACGACCTGCAGCACGTCGGGCAGGCCGCCTACCTGCGAGGACTGCTTCAGAGCGCGGAGGCGTAACCCGGCAGGACGACGTCCTCGATGAGGGCCCTGCGCTCGTCGAACGGGATGAACGCGCTCTTCACGGCGTTCAGGGTGACCGCGCGCAGGTCCTCGACGGTCCAGCCGGCCTGCTCGACCAGCAGGGTCATCTCGCGGGTCATCGTCGTCCCCGAGACCAGCCGGTTGTCGGTGTTGAGGGTGACCCGGAAGCCCAGCTCCTTCAGCGTGCTGATCGGGTGCTCGGCGATGGAGGTGGCGCAGCCGGTCTGGAGGTTGGAGGTGGGGCACATCTCCAGGGCGATCCGGCGGTCGCGCACCCAGCTCGCGAGGCGGCCGAGCTTGCCGTCCACGATGTCCTCGGTGATCCGCACCCCGTGCCCGATGCGCTGGGCGCCGCAGACCTGGACCGCCTGGTGGATGCTGGGCAGCCCATGGGCCTCGCCGGCGTGGATGGTGAACGGCACGCTCTCCCCGCGCAGCATCTCGAAGGCGTCCAGGTGGTCGGCGGCCGGGAAGCCGTCCTCGGCACCGGCGATGTCGAAGCCGACGACACCGGCGTCCCGGTAGGCGACGGCCAGTTCGGCGGCCTCCCGGACCCGGTCGAACATCCGCATGCCGCAGAGCAGGGTGCCGACGCGCACCGGCGTGCCGGCGGCGGCGGCCTTGGCCATGCCCGTGGAGAGCCCCTCCTGCACGGCGGCCACGACCTCGCCCATCGCGAGCCCGCCCCGGACGTTCAGCTCGGGGGCGTAACGCACCTCGCCGTACACGACGCCGTCGGCGGCGAGGTCGAGGACGTACTCCTCGGCGACGCGCCGCAGCCCCTCCCGGGTCTGCAGCACGGCGAGGGTGTGTTCGAAGGTGGCGATGTAGCGGACCAGGTCACCGGAGCCGGCGGCCTCGACGTACCAGGCCGCCAGCTCGTCGGGGTCGGTGGTGGGCAGGGTGTGGCCGACCTCGGCGGCGAGGTCGACGAGAGTGGCGGGGCGCAGGCCGCCGTCGAGGTGGTCGTGCAGGACGGCCTTCGGCAGGCGGCGGATCACATCTTCGTCTACGCGCGTAGCGGTCATGGTGGGCTGTCCTCGGCAGGTGGTTCGTGGTGATCGGTCAGGCGGCGGGCTGGAGCAGGTCCCAGCGGTTTCCGTACAGGTCCTGGAAGACGGCGACGGTGCCGTACGGCTCGTGCCGCGGCTGCTCCAGGAAGGTCACGCCGGCGGCGGCCATCCGGGCGTGGTCGCGGGCGAAGTCGTCGGTGTGCAGGAAGAACCCGACGCGCCCGCCGGTCTGGTCGCCTACCCGGGCCCGCTGGCCGTCGTCCTTGGCGCGGGCGAGCAGCAGTCCGGTGCCCCCGCCCTCCGCTCCGGGTTCGACGACGACCCAGCGGGAGCCGTCCGGGCGGGGCGCGTCCTCGACGAGCCGGAATCCGAGGGCCTCGGTGTAGAAGCGGATCGCCTCGTCGTAGTCGCCGACGACGAGGGTGACCAGGGCGACGCGTCGCATGGGGGCCTTTCGGGTGGAGCGGTTAGCGGGAGAGGTTATACGTAAAACTTGCTGGCCGCCACCCAACGCCCCTCCGGGGCTGCTTCCCGTCGGGGCTACTTCCCCGCTTCCCCCTGTGCGACCTCGACGCGGTGGTGGAAGTCGACCATCCCGGCCACCGACGCGGCGCACGACAGCCCGGCGCTGGCCGCCAGGAGCAGCGCGACCCATGCCCCGGCCCGACGCTCCCTGCGCGGCGCCGCCAGCAGCGCGTGCACCCGGCGCGGCACCGGCCCCGAGACGGCCCCGGGGACGAACGCCGGCCGCTCGACGCCGCCGTCGCCCTGGCCGGCCAGCGCGGCCCGGGCGATCGCGCGGGCCGTCAGCCGCCGGTCCCCCACCGCACGGGCCGCGGCCTCGTCGGCCACCCGCTCCACGGCCAGCCGGATGACGTCCCGGACCCGGCGCAGCGCGGGGTGACAGTGCGCGGCGAACTCGGCCGCGGCGAGGAAGTAGTGGTGGCCGCCCGCGTTGTGCGCCCGCTCGTGCGCGAACAGCGCCTCCCGCTCGCCCCCGTCGAGGGTGCGCAGCATCCCCGTGGTGACGACGATCCGGTGCGGCCGGCCGGGCAGCGCGTACGCGTCGGGACACGGCGAGTCCACCACGCACAGGTCACCCGCGGCCGGTCCCTCCGCCGCCTCGGTGCGGGCCGCGCGGAAGGCACGCGTCTGCCGGAGCGCCGACCGTACGAGGGTCCAGGCGGACACCGCCAGACCGCCGACCGACAGCGCGGCCAGCGGCAGGACGAAGCGGTCGGAGGCGGTGTGCAACGGCCGGATCAGCTCGCCGAGCGAGGCGAAGAACGGCAGTCTGAGCAGCCCGGTGAGGACGAACGCGCCGAGCGCGGCGAGTGCGCAGCCGGCGAGGGCGACGGCCGAGACGGCGACCGCCCACAGCGCGACGGCGGGCGCCAGCCTTTCGAGGGCCCGCCGGGACAGCGCCGGCAGGGCGAACGGCACCAGCAGGGGGAGGATCAGCAGGGCGATCACGTGGCACCGGATTGCTCGTCGGCTTCGAGGAGCGTGCGCAGGACGCGCTCGTCGTCCGGGCTGAGCTGGGCGACGAAGCGGGCGAGCACGGTCTCGCGGTCGCCGTCGCGGTCGAGTTCGCTGTGCATCCGCCGCGCGGTGAGACCCTGGGCGTCCTGGACGGGGACGTAGGCGTAGCCGCGGCCCCGGCGGTGCCGGTCGACCACGCCCTTGTCGTGCAGCCGGGTGAGGATGGTCGTCACGGTGGTGCGGGCCAGGTCCGTGCCGAGGCTGCGCTGCACCTCGCCGGGGGTCTGGGGGGCGCCGGCCGCCCACAGGGCCGCCATGACGCTCGCCTCGAGTTCGCCGGCGGGCCGGCGTTCGTCCTTCCCGTCGGCCATGGAAGGCTCCTCACCCCTTCTTCGTCCTCGGTGTCCTCGGTCCGGCAGATCGTCTACGCCAGTGTAGTCAGCCGGGCGCGGTCACGCCCATGACTTCGTCGCGCGGGTGGGGCCGTCGTCAGGGGCCGGTGTGCAGCGCGTTCAGGCGGGCCAGCTCCTCGTCGGTGAGCCGGACGGCGCCCGCCGCGACGTTCTCGGCCAGGTGGTCCGGGTTGCCGGTGCCGGGGATGGCGAGCACGTGCGGGCCCTGGTGCAGGGTCCAGGCGAGGCGGATCTGGGCAGGCGTGGCCCGGTGCGCCCGGGCGACGGCGAGGACCTCGTCGTCGTGGTCCTGGGTGGCGCCGTGCGGCCCGGCGTCGCCCGCGACGGCGAAGAACGGGACGAAGGCGATGCCGCGTTCGCCGCAGACGCGGACCACTTCGTCGGTGGCCCGGTTCGTGCTGTCGAGTCCCCAGCGGTTCTGCACGCACACCACGGGCGCGATGGCGAGCGCCTCGTCGAGGTGGCGCGGTTCGACGTCGGAGACGCCGAGGTGCCGGACCAGCCCGGCCTCGCGCAGTTCGGCGAGGGCGCCGAAGTGCTCGCTGATCGATTCCTGCCCCGTCCGGCGCAGGTTGACGACGTCGAGGTGGTCGCGGCCGAGCTGGCGCAGGTTCTCCTCGACGTGCCCGCGCAACTGGTCGGGGCGGGCCGGCTCGGCCCAGTTGCCGCTGTGGTCGCGGTACGGACCGATTTTGGTGACGATGACGAGGTCGTCCGGGTACGGGGCCAGGGCGGTGTTGATGAGTTCGTTGGCGGAGCGCAGGGCGGAGAAGTAGAAGGCCGCCGTGTCGATGTGGTTCACGCCGAGTTCGACGGCCCTGCGCAGCACGGCGATCGAGCGGGTGCGGTCGCTCGGGACGCCGTGGTGGAACGCGGCGCTGCCTGTCAGCCGCATCGCGCCGAAGCCGAGGCGGCGGACGGGCAGGTCGCCGAGTTCCCAGGTGCCGGAGGCGGCCGCGGTGATCGTTTCGGAGGTCATCGACGGAGTCTGGCACATCACCCGCACGCCGGTCCCGGCAATGGCGAGCAAGGTCGGACGGCGAGCAGAGTCGACTCGGCCGGTGGGCTCGCGGCGGGAGACACGGGGCGGGCGGTCGCGGCGGGAGGCTCGGAGCGACCCGGCTGACCTCCGGCACCCCGGTTGTCCGCGCGCGCCTGCGCGCGGTTCCTTGCTCAGCCCCGGAGCCGGGACATCGCCGGGTCGAACAACGGCTCCTCCGCCACCACCGCCGTCACCCGCTGGTCGAAGTACCCGATCCGCACCGCCGTTCCGGGTACCGCCAGCTCCGCGGGCAGCCACGCGTAGGCGATCCCCTTGCCGACCGTGTAGCCGTAGGCGGCGCTGGTGACGTGGCCGACGGCGCGATCCCCGTCGTAGACCGGCTCCTTGCCCATGACCACGGCCCGCGGGTCGTCGACGGTGAGGCAGGTCAGCTTCCGGCGGACGTCCGCCGCGCGGCGCTCCAGCGCGGCCTTGCCGACGAAGTCGCCCTTGTCCAGCCGGACGGCGAACCCGACGCCGGCCTCGTAGGGGTCGTGCTCGAAGGTCATGTCGGTGCCGAAGGAGCGGTAACCCTTCTCCAGGCGGAGGCTGTTGAAGGCGCCGCGCCCGGCGATGACCCCGCCGAGCGGCCGGGCCGCGGCCCACAGGGTGTCCCAGAGTTTCTGTCCCTGGTCGGCGGTGGTGTACAGCTCCCAGCCGAGTTCACCGACGTAGGACAGGCGCATCGCGGTGACCGGTACCGAGCCGATGTAGGCGCGCTTGGCGCGGAAGTACTTGAGGCCGTCGCCCGAGAAGTCCTCGTCGGTGAGGGGCTGGAGGACCTCGCGGGCGAGCGGGCCCCACAGGCCGATGCAGCAGGTGCCGGGGGTGATGTCACGGACCTGGACCCGGCCTCCCCCGGCTACCGCTGGGAGGTGCCCCCGGCCGGCGAGGTGGCGGGTGAACCAGTCGAGGTCGAGGTTGCCGTTGGCGCCGACCTGGAAGTGGTCGCGGCCGAGGCGGGCCACGGTGATGTCGCTGCGGATGCGGCCGTCGTGGTCGAGCAGCAGGGTGTACGTGACCGAGCCGACGGACTTGGCGACCTTGCCGGTGACCAGGCCCTCCAGGAAGTCGGCGGCACCCGGACCGGTGACCTCCAGGCGTTTGAGGGCCGTCATGTCGTACATCGCGACGGTCTCGCGGGTGACCTGAGCCTCGGCGCCGACGATCGGCGACCAGTAGCGGGCGGCCCAGTCGTTCGGGGTGGGGATCTCCCGGCCGTCGAGGAGCGGCGCGTTCGCCTCGTACCACTGGGGGCGCTCCCAGCCGTTCGCCTCCAGGAAGAACGCGCCGTGTTCCTGCTGGCGGGCGTGGAAGGGGCTGGTGCGGATCGGGCGCGGCTTTCCGCTCGGCTGGAGAGGATGGAGGATGTCGTACACCTCGGCGAAGTTCTGGCAGCTGCGGGCCAGGACGTACTCGGGGGCCAGTTGGTGCGGCTCGAAGCGGTTGACGTCGCACTCGTGCAGGTCGAACGAGGAGCAGTGACCGTCGACCAGCCATTCGGCGACCGCGCGTCCGACGCCCGCGGAGTGGGTGACCCAGACGGCCTCGGCGACCCAGAAGCCCCTGACGTCCGGGGACTCGCCGAGCAGCGGGTAGCCGTCGGTGGTGAAGGAGAACAGGCCGTTGATGCCCTCCTCGACCTTGGCCTCGCGGGTGGCGGGCAGCAGGGACTGCGTCTCGGTCCAGGCGTCCGCGAAGTCGTCCTCGGTGAACTTCAGGACGGAGGGCATCCGGTCGGCCTCGTCGACGGAGAGGATGTCGTCGGCGGAGATCGGCATGGGGCGGTGGCCGTAGGAGCCGATGCCGATGCCGTCGAAGCGGTCGCGGTAGTAGAGGTCGGCGTCCTGGTGGCGCAGGATGGGGCGGACGGCCTCCTCGGTCTGGCCGGCCAGGGCGGGGACCGGGCCGGTCCAGGCGAGCTGGTGGGCGAGCGGCGTGAGCGGCAGGTTCATGCCGACCATGCGGGCGATCCGCGGGCCCCAGATGCCGGCGCAGCAGACGACGACGTCGGCGGGGATCTCCCCCTGGTCGGTCACCACCGCGGTGACGGCGCCTTCGCTCTGCCGTACGTCGAGGACCTCGTGCCGTTCGAGGAAGCGCACGCCGCGTCCGGTGGCCCGGCGGATCTGGGCCTCCACGGCGAGGACGGCCTTGGCGAGGCCGTCGGTGGGGACGAGGAGGCCGCCGAGGACGCGGTCGCGGTCGACCAGCGGGTGGTGCGCCACGCACTCGTCCGGGTCGAGCAGACGGGCCTCGACGCCCCAGGCGGTGATCCAGCCGTGCCGGCGGTGGAGTTCGGCGAGGCGCTCGGGGCTGGTGGCCACTTCGAGGCCGCCGACCTGGAGGAAGCAGGGCTCGCCGTCGACGTCGAGGGAGCAGAACTTCTCGACGGTGTAGCGCGCCAGTTCCGTCATCGTCTTCGAGGGGTTCGTCTGGAAGACCAGGCCCGGCGCGTGCGAGGAGGAACCCCCGGTCGCCGGCAGGGGGCCCTGGTCGACCACGGTCACCTCGGTCCAGCCGCGTGCGGAGATCTCGTCCGCGAGGGCGGCCCCCACGACGCCCGCTCCGATGATGACCACTCGGGGTCCCGCCATCGCCCAACCTCCGAACTTGAGACCGGTGCAGTTGCTCTTTACGCAACATGATTCAGGCTGCGCAACTCAATGTGCCCGTCGCCGAGGAGGGGTGTCAAGGGGGCGGTGACGTCCGGGAACGGCCGTGACGGCGGCCCGGAAAAGGGCAGCGCCCGGCGGGCGGCGCACACAGTCGCGCACCGCCCGCCGGGCGTCCTGGAGCAGCTCGTCGGCGACCCGGGCTACTTCAGCCAGGCCTTGACCTTGTCGGGGTTGGCGTCGACCCACTTCTTCGCCGCCGCGTCGTCCGACAGCTTGTCCACGGCGATGTACTTGGCCACGGTGTTCTGGTCGTCGTTGGTCCAGTGGAAGTTCTTCACGAGCCGGTAGGCGGGACTGCCCGACTTGGCGAAGCCCGCGCTGACGATCTTGTCCAGGTCGTAGACGGGGTAGTCGCAGGCCACCTTCGCCGCGTCGGCGTCGCAACCCGTCGTGTACTTCGGCAGGTTCACCTTCACCAGCGGCACCTCGGACAGGAACCACTGCGGTTCGTAGAAGTAGCCGATCAGCCACTGCTTGTTCTTCTCGGCCGTCCGGTAGGCCTGGATGAGCGCGGTCTCGCTGCCCGCGTACACCACCTTGAAGTCCAGCTTCAGGTTCGTCACCAGGGCGGCGTCATTGGTCACGTAGGACGGGTCGCCGTCGAGCAGCTGGCCCTTGCCGCCCGACTCGGACGTCTTGAAGTTCGCGGCGTACTTGTTCAGGTTCTTCCAGTCGGTGATGTCGGGGTGCGCCTTGGCCAGCCACGGCGGGACGTACCAGCCGATGATGCCCTTGTTGCCGGTGGAGCCGGCCTCGACGGCCGTCTTCTGCCCGGTGATGTACTTCTTCTTCAGGTCGTCGTGGCCCCAGTTCTCCAGGACCGCGTCCACCTCACCGGTCCCGAAGCCCTGCCAGGCGATCTCCTCCTTGAGGTCCTTCTTGTTGACGGTGCAGCCGAGGTCGTGCTGCGCGACGTAGGCGACGACCGCCGCGTCCGCCTCGTAGCCGACCCAGGGGTTGACGGCCAGGTTGAAGGTGCCGCACTTGCCGCCCGACGACGTCGAGCCGGCCGAGCTGCTGTCGCCGACCTTCGCGCCGCCGCAGGCCGTGAGGGTGAGGCCGAGGACGGCCAGGCCGGCCGCGCCGGCTCGCCAGTGTTGTGCCATGGTGTAGTGCTCCTTATGCCCGGGTGCGTCGTGCCGCAGCCTGAGTGATCCGGTCGAACATGACTCCGAGCAGTACGATGGCGAGCCCCGCGGCCAGCCCCTTGCCGTACAGCTCCCCCTGCGAGAAACCGGCCACGACGTCGTAGCCGAGGGCGCCCGCCCCCACCAGGCCGCCCACCACCACCATCGACAGCACGTAGATGAGGCCCTGGTTGGTCGCGAGGGTCAGGGCGCCGCGTGCCATCGGCAGCTGGACCTTGGTGATGATCTGCCAGGTGTCGCACCCGGCCGAGGTGGCCGCCTCCACGGTGGACTCCGGGACGTTCCGCACGCCGTCCGCGATGATCTTGATGGCGACCGGCGCCGCGTACACGACGGCCGCGACGATCGCCGTGAAGCGGGTGGCGCCGAAGAGCGCCAGGAACGGCACCAGGTAGACGAACGGCGGCATGACCTGGGCGGCGTCCAGGGTGGGCCGGATCAGCCGGTCGACCAGGGCGCTGCGGCCCATCCACACGCCGAAGACCGCGCCGAGCAGCATCACCAGGACGGTGGCCACGGCGGTCGAGGCGAGCGTGGTCATGCTGTCCGACCACAGCCCCGTGCCGACCAGCAGTCCCACGCACACCGCGGCCGTCAGCGCTGCCCAGCGGCCGCCGAGCAGCGCCCCGAGCGCGACGAGGACGGCGCCGACCAGCCACCACGGGGAGTCGGTGAGCAGCGTCTGGAAGGGGTTGAGCAGCCCGTTGGTGAGGGCGTCGCGCAGCGCGTTGGTCAGGCCCGAGACATGGTCCTGGAGCCAGCCGGTCGTCGTGTCGGCGGCGCTCGCGATGTGGCTGCCGACGGCGCCGTCACCGGGGAACTCGGCCGCCCAGACGTAGGTGTGGGAGAGGTAGACCAGGACGAGGGCCGCGACGGCGCCCGCCCCCAGCAGCGGGCGGCGCCACCTGAGGAAGCGGTCGCCGCCGGTGCGGCGGGCCTCGGTGCGGGCCGCGGCGGCCGTGGTGACCCGGTCCAGCACGATCGCCATGACGACGATCGCGAGCCCGGCGTTGAACGCGGTGCCGACGTCGAGGGACTGCAGGGCCTGGACGACGGTCTTGCCGAGGCCCGGTGCGTCGATCAGGGCCGCGATGGTCACCATGGCCAGGGCGGCCATGATGGTCTGGTTGACGCCCATCACCACGGTGCGCTTCGACATCGGCAGCAGCACCTTCACCAGTTGCTGGGTGCGGGTGGTGCCGAGCGAGTCGGCCGCCTCGACGGTGGTCTCGGGGACGGAGCGGATGGCGTGCGCGGTGATGCGGATGGCGGGCGGTGCCGCGTAGATCACGGTGGTGATCACGGCGGACGCCCCGCCGATGAGGAAGATCAGGGTCAGCGGGGCGAGGTAGACGAAGGTCGGCATCGTCTGCATGAAGTCCAGGAACGGGGTCATGATCCGGTTGAACCGGTCGGAGAGCCCGGCCCAGACGCCCAGCGGGATGCCGATGAGCAGGGCGACGAGGACCGCGGACAGGGTCAGCGCCAGGGTGTCCATGCTCTCCTGCCACAGGCCCTGCAGCCCGAAGAAGGTGAACCCGGCCACGGCCAGCAGCGCGACCCGCCAGTTCCCGACGGCCCAGGAGGCGTAGCCGGCGAGTCCGACCACGCCGAGCCAGCCGATCTGCGGGACCGGGCGGGAGCCGGTGGGCTGGGAGATCAGCGACTGGACGAAGGTGACCAGGTTGTCGATGGCGAGGCGGATCTCGTTGAAGAAGTAGAGGAAGACCGGGTTGGAGTTGCGGTGGGCGCCGATGCTGTCGTTGACGTCGTTGAGCCGGCGGTGCAGACCGGTGAGGTCGGCGGCGGCCAGGGTCAGCGTCTGCCGCCCGCGGAACACGGCGAAGAGCAGCAGCCACACCACGAGGATCGCCGCCACCATCAGGGGACGGCTGACCCGCTGCCGTGTCGGGGCGACCGGTGCGGCCGCGTCGGCGACGGCGGCCATCAGGCGTCCCCGTCCGGCCCGGCGACGACGGACAGGATCTCCTCGTCGCCGACGATGCCGAGCAGCTTGCCGTGCTCGACGACCTTGACCGGCTTCTCGGCGGCGAGCACCGCCCGGGTGGCCTCGCGCACCACGACGTCCGGTCCCAGCTCGGGGCCGTCCAGGGCGTCGCCGGGTTCGGCGGGCCGCATGATCCAGCGCAGGGTGAGGACGTCACCGCGCGGCACGTCCTTCACGAAGTCCCGTACGTAGTCGTCGGCGGGTGCGCCCACCAGTTCGTCACCGGTGCCGCACTGGACCATCTTGCCGTCCCGCATGATCAGGATGCGGTCGCCCAGCTTGAGGGCCTCGGCGAGGTCGTGAGTGATGAACACCATGGTCTTGCCGACCTCGTGGTGCAGGCGGATGACCTCGCTCTGCATGTCACGGCGGATGAGCGGGTCGAGCGCGGAGAACGGCTCGTCGAAGAAGAGCACGTCCGGGTCGCCGGCCAGGGCGCGGGCGAGGCCGACGCGCTGCTGCATGCCGCCGGAGAGCTGGTCGGGGTAGGAGTTCTCGTAACCCGCCAGGCCCACGAGTTCGACCGTCTCCATGGCCCGCTTCATCCGCTCGGCCCTGCTCATGCCCCGGATCTCCAGCCCGAAGGCCACGTTGTCCACGACCTTGCGGTGCGGCAGCAGACCGAAGTGCTGGAAGACCATGGAGAACTTGCTGCGCCGCAGCTCGCGCAGGCGCCGGGCGTCGGCGCCCCGGATGTCCTCGCCCTCGAAGACGACCTCGCCCGCGGTGGGTTCGATCAGCCGGGTCAGACATCGCACGAGGGTGGACTTGCCGGACCCGGACAGGCCCATCACGACGAAGACCTCGCCGTTCGACACCTCGAAGTTCACGTCCCGGACGGCGGCGGTGCAGCCGGTGCGGTCCATGAGCTCGCGGCGGGTGAGGCCGCACAACTCCTCGGAGCCCGGGACCTCGTCGGCCTTCGGACCGAACACCTTCCACAGCCGGCGCACGGAGATGACCGGGGTGCGGTCACGGGGGTCCTGGGACGTGCCGCGCCGCTGCGACACCTCGGTCTGGGCTGGGGTCATGATCGGCCTCTTTTCGGCGTCAGCCGCGGAACCAGTGCTGCGGCCGGGGTTGGATGTTCTGCCAGACGTGCTTGGGCTCCCGGTACTCGTCCAGGCCGGTCGGTCCCAGCTCCCGGCCCACGCCCGAATGCCCGAACCCACCCCATTCCGCCTGCGGCACGTAGGGGTGGTAGTCGTTGATCCACACGGTGCCGTGGCGCAGTCGCCGGGCGACCCGCTGGGCCTTGCCGGCGTCCTGGGTCCAGACGGCTCCGGCGAGGCCGTACTCCGTGTCGTTGGCGATGCGGACGGCGTCGTCCTCGTCGTGGAAACGCTCGACCGTGAGCACCGGCCCGAAGGACTCCTCGTGCACCACCCGCATGTCCTGCCGGCACTCGTCGAGGACGGTGGGCGGGTAGTAGTGCCCGCCCGCGAGCGCGGGGTCGTCGGGCCGGGCGCCCCCGCAGCGCAGCACGGCGCCCTCGGCGAGACCGGCGGCCACGTACGCCTCGACCTTCGCCAGGTGCTGTGCGGAGATCAGCGCCCCGGTCTCGGCCTCGGGGTCGAAGGGGCCGCCGAGGCGGATCAGCCGGGCCCGGCGCACGACCTCGTCGACGAAGGCGTCGTGGATCGCGTCCTCGACGATCAGCCGGGCGCCGGCCGAGCAGACCTGCCCGGAGTGCAGGAAGACGGCGGTGAGCGCGAAGTCCACGGCGGTGTCGAAGTCGGCGTCGGCGAAGACCACGTTGGGGTTCTTGCCGCCGAGTTCGAGGGCGACCTTCTTCACGGTGGCGGCCGCGGTGGCCATGAGGTGCCGGCCGGTGTCCAGTCCGCCGGTGAAGGACACCATGTCGACGCCGGGGTGTTCGGCCAGCGGTGCACCGGCTTCGGGCCCGGCGCCCAGGACGAGGTTGGCGGCGCCGGCCGGCAGGCCCGCCTCCGCCAGTGCCTTCATCAGCAGGATCGAGGTGGAGGGGGTGAGCTCGCTCGGCTTGAGGACGATCGTGTTGCCCGCGAGCAGGGCCGGGGCGACCTTCCAGGAGGCCTGCAGCAGCGGGTAGTTCCAGGGGGTGATCAGTGCGCAGACGCCGACGGGTTCGTAGGTGACCCGGCTGAGCGCGTCGTCGCGGCCGGTGTCGACCACCCGGCCGGCGTCCGTCCCGGCGATGCCGCCGTAGTAGCGGAAGCAGGAGACGACGTCGGCGATGTCGTACTCGCTCTCCACCAGGCGCTTGCCGGTGTCCAGCGACTCGGCGCGGGCGAACTCCTTCGCGTCGCGCTCGATGACGCCCGCGGTGCGCAGCAGCAGGGCGCCGCGTTCCCGCTCGGCGGTGCGCGGCCAGGGTCCCTCGTCGAAAGCGCGCCGGGCGGCGGTGATCGCGGCCTCGGTGTCGGGGCGGGTGGCCTCCGGGACCGTGGCGACGAGGGTGCCGTCCGCCGGGCAGCGGATCTCCCGGCGGCCACCGGCCACCGCGTCGCGCCATTCACCGTCCACGTACAGATCTGCCACGGCCGCGCCCTTCGAGCCCGAACTTCGCGTTGCGTATTGCGCATTGGATTGCTTGTGGTGGAACACCCTGGCCGAACAGGCTGACGAACGTCAAGGGGTCCGCGTATCCCGATTCGGCCGCGAAAAGGGCACGCCGCCGCACGGCCGCACGGCGGCCCCCCAGCGGCTACCCGGCCTGCTTCTGGGCGTCGCGATACCGGTAGTACGCGGCCTTCGACGGCGCGAGGGGCTCCTTGCCGAGGATCAGGTCGGCCGCCTTCTCGGCGATCATCATCACCGGGGCGTAGATGTTGCCGTTGGTGACGTAGGGCATCACCGAGGCGTCCACCACGCGCAGTCCGTCCACGCCGTGCACCCGCATGCTCGTCGGGTCGACGACGGACATCTCGTCGGTGCCCATCTTGCACGTGCAGGACGGGTGCAGCGCCGTCTCGCCGTCCTCGGCGACCCAGGCGAGGATCTCCTCGTCGGTCGCCACGGACGGGCCGGGTGAGATCTCGCCGCCGTTGTAGGGGGCGAGGGCGGGCTGGTTGAGGAGGTGGCGGGCGACCCGGACCGCCTCGACCCACTCGCGGCGGTCCTGCTCGGTGGAGAGGTAGTTGAAGCGCAGCGCCGGGTGGTCGCGCGGGTCCCTGCTCCTGATCTTCACCGAGCCGAGCGCGTCGGAGTACATGGGGCCGACGTGGACCTGGTAGCCGTGACCGCCGGCCGGCACCGAGCCGTCGTAGCGGACCGCGACGGGCAGGAAGTGGAACATCAGGTTGGGGTAGTCCACGTCGTCGTTGCTGCGGCAGAAGCCGCCGGCCTCGAAGTGGTTGGTGGCGGCCGGCCCCTTGCGGAAGAGCCACTGCAGGCCGATGAGGGGGGCGCGCCACTTCGCCAGGTACGGCTGGACGGAGACGGGCTGCTTGCAGGCGTACTGGATGTACACCTCCAGGTGGTCCTGGAGGTTCTCGCCGACGCCCGGCAGGTCGTGCACCACGTCGATGCCGAGGGCGCGCAGCTCCTTCGCGTTGCCGACGCCGGAGAGCTGGAGCAGCTGCGGGGAGTTGATCGCGCCGCCGCAGAGGACCACCTCCCTGGCGTGGACCTGCTGGAGGGGGCCTCTGCCGCGCCGGTACTCGACACCGACGGCCTTCTTGCCCTCGAAGAGGACGCGGGTGACCAGGGCGCGGGTCCGCACGGTGAGGTTGGGGCGCTTCCTGGCGGGCTTGAGGTACGCCTTGGAGGCCGACAGGCGCCGGCCGCGGTGGACGTTGCGGTCGAACTTGGCGAAGCCCTCCTGCCGGTAGCCGTTGACGTCGTCGGTGGGCGCGTACCCCGCCTCCTCGGTGGCCTTCAGGAAGGCGGTGAAGAGCGGGTTGGTGGCCGGGCCGCGCTCCAGCACCAGCGGGCCGTCGTGGCCGCGGAACTCGTCGTCCGGATCGGCGGCCAGGCAGTTCTCCATCCGGCGGAAGTACGGCAGGCAGTGGGCGTAGTCCCAGGTCTCCATGCCGGGGTCGGCGGCCCAGCGCTCGTAGTCCATGGGGTTGCCGCGCTGGAAGATCATGCCGTTGATGCTGCTGGAGCCGCCCAGCACCTTGCCGCGGGCGTGGTAGATCCGGCGGCCGCCCATGTGGGGCTCGGGCTCGGACTCGTACTTCCAGTCGTAGAAGCGGCTGCCGATGGGGTAGGTCAGCGCGGCGGGCATGTGGATGAACACGTCCCACGGGTAGTCGGGACGGCCCGCCTCCAGGACGAGCACCCGGTTGCCGGGGTCGGCCGAGAGCCGGTTGGCCAGCGCGCTGCCGGCCGAGCCGCCGCCGACGATGACGAAGTCGTACTGCAAGGGAGCCATGGTGCCTCGTCTCGCTCGCGCCGTCGATGTGCGCGGCATGCTAGTACGGGTAGCGCTATACGCACCAGGTTGCGAACAACGCAACTTGTAAGATCTTTGTTCACATCGCGTTACTTGGAGCGCGTTGTTTACTGCGCGTATAGTTTCGCCATGAGCAACTACAGTCCGGATACCGAAACGAACGGCTCGTCCTCTGGGGGCGTGCAGTCCGTGGACCGCGCCATCAGCGTCCTGGAGATCCTGGCTCAGCGCGGCGAGGCGGGCGTGAGCGAGGTGGCGGCCGAGATCGATGTTCACAAGTCGACCGCGTTCCGTCTGCTCGGCGCCCTGGAGGCGCGCGGTCTGGTGGAGCAGGCGGGCGAGCGCGGCAAGTACGCGCTCGGCTTCGGCATCGTACGCCTGGCAGGGGCCGTCACGGGCCGTATCGACGTCACCCAGCAGGGGCGGCAGGTGTGTGAGCGGCTGGCCGAGGAGATCGGCGAGACGGTCAACCTCGCGGTGATGCAGGAGCAGTACGCGATCAACCTGTACCAGGTGCGGGGTACGGCCGCGGTCAGCGCGCACAACTGGGTCGGCCAGCTCACCCCGCTGCACGCCACCTCCAGCGGCAAGATCATGCTGGCCCACCTGCCCGCCAAGGAGCGGGCCGCGCTGGTCTCGGAGGCCGGGCTGAAGAAGGTGACCCCGCACACCATCTCCTCGAAGGCGAAGCTGGAGAAGAACCTCGCCGAGGCCCGGGAGCGCGGTTACGCCTGGACGCTGGAGGAGCTGGAGATCGGGCTGCACGCCATGGCCGCGCCGATCCGGGACCGTGAGGGCCGGGTCATCGCGTCCATCAGCGCCTCCGGGCCGTCCTACCGGTTCACCGAGGAGCGGATGCACGAGCTGGCTCCGGTGCTGGTCAAGGGCGCGGAGGAGATCAGCCACCGCATGGGGTACCTGGGCTGAGCGCCCGCAGGACGACCGCCGCGGGGCCCGCGTTCAGCTCCTCGCGCGGGCCGCGGGCGTCACCGGGGCGCCGTGCCGAGCCGCTCGCGCACCCAGTCGTGGAACGCACCGATGTGGTGCTCGCTGGGGACCAGCACGCCTCCCTTGGCGTACAGCCGTGAGCCCATCCCGGGCTGGGTCCGTTCGCAGGCGTCGAAGTCCTGGCGGTTGACCCGGTCGAAGAGCTCCACCGACCGGCTGACGTCCTTGCCGCTCGTCACGACGTGCGGGAGATAGAGCCAGTCGCACTCCACGACCGTCCGGTCGACCGCGACCGGGTACATCCGGTGGAAGATCACGTGGTCGGGCACCAGGTTGATGAACACCTGCGGTTTGACGGTGATCGCGTAGTAGCGCCGGTCCTGGTCCGCGGAGACGCCGGGGATGCGGTCGAGTCCCTCGGAGCCGTCCACGGTGAACCCCTGGACGTCCGTGCCGAACTCGGCGCCGTGGCCCACGTAGTACTGCGCCGCGTAGCCGTCGGCGAACTCGGGCAGCACCTCGGTGAGTTCGGGGTGGATGGTGGCGCAGTGGTAGCACTCCATGAAGTTCTCGATGATGAGCTTCCAGTTGGCCCGCACGTCGTAGACGATCCGCCGGCCCACCGACAGGTTGTCGATGTCGTAGCGCTCGATCGACGCGACGTCGCCGAGGCGCTCGACGACGGCCCCGATCACGTCCTCCTCGAAGGCGGGCGGGTCCTCCGCGAGGCACACCCACACGTAGCCGAGCCATTCCCGCACCGCGACCGGGACCAGGCCGTACTCGGTACGGCCGACGTCGGGCATCTTGGTGAGGTTGGGGGCCGCGACCAGTTTGCCGTCCAGGTCGTAGGTCCAGGCGTGGTACGGGCACTGGAAGGCGCGCCTGACCTCGCCGGACTCCTCGGTGCAGACGCGGGCCCCGCGGTGCCGGCAGACGTTGAACCAGGCGCGGACCGACCGGTCCCTGGCCCGGGTGACGAGGATGGACTCGCGGCCCACGTCGACGGTGCGGAAGGCGCCGGGCTTCGGCAGGTCCGCGGCGCGGGCGACGCAGAACCACATCGTCTCGAAGATGCGCTCCTGCTCCTGGGCGAAGATCCCGGGATCCGTGTAGGCGGAACCGGGGAGGGTGGCGATCAGGCTGTCCGGCAGGCTGGTCGAGGTCACGGTGCACTCCTCGGAGAACGTCGCGGATCGATGGGGTGGCGCGGTCGCCGGGTCAGGACGCGGCGGTGCCGAACTGCTTGCGGGCGCGGGTGAAGAGCCGCGGCTGGTTCATGCCGAGCACGGCGACCGGGCGGCCCGCCCGCCGGTAGACGGCGAGGAAGCTGCGGTCGTCGGTGGAGCCCTCCTCGACCGTCACGCTGTCGGCTCCAGCGGCGTGCCCGACGAACTGGATCTTCACGCCGTACTGGTCGGACCAGAAGTACGGGGGCCTCGGCATCCCCGGTTCCGTCGCGCCGTGGGTGAGCAGCGCGGCGACGGCGGCGGCCGGCCGTTCGAGTGCGCCGGTCCAGTGCTCGACCCTGCGGTGGCCGCCGGTGCCCGGGTCGTACCAGTTGGCGCAGTCGCCGACCGCGACCACCCCGGCCACGCTGGTGCGCCCGTCGGCGCCGCACTTCACGCCGTTGTCGAGCGTGACGCCGGAGCCTTCGAGCCAGTCGACGCAGGGGCGGGCGCCGACTCCCACGACGACGGTGTCGGCGGGCACGCTGCGCCCGTCCGCCAACAGGACGGACTCCACCCGGTGCTCGCCGCCGAGCCCTTTGACGCCCACCCCGCACAGCAGCCGCACACCGTGGTCCGCGTGCAGGGCGGAGACGACCGCGCCCATGGCCGGGCCGAGCGGTCCGGCCAGCGGGGTCGGCGCCGCCTCGACCACGGTGACGTCGAGGCCGAGGGCGTACGCGGTGGAGGCGACCTCGGCGCCGACGAAGCCGCCGCCGATCACCACGAGACGGCCGCCCCGGGCGAGGTCGGCGCGCAGCGCGCGGGCGTCGTCGAGGGTGCGCAGCGCATGAACCCCGGCGAGGCCGTCGGTGCCCGGCAGGGTGCGGGCGCTCGCGCCGGTCGCGACGACCACGCCGTCGGCGCGGACCTCCCGGCCGTCGGCGAGCCCGATCGTCCGGGTGCTGCGGTCCAGGCCGGTGGCGCGGGCCCCGAGCAGCCACTCGGCGCGCAGGTCCTCGTCGTCCCGCTCCAGCGCCAGGTCCGCCTCGCTGACGGTGCCGGCCAGGAACTCCTTGGACAACGGCGGCCGGTCGTAAGGACGGTGGGGTTCGTCGCCGATCACGACCAGCCGGCCGTCGTACCCCCGTTGCCGCAGCGAGCGCGCGGCCGACAGTCCGGCCAGCGAGGCGCCGACCACGGCCACGGTCCTCACGCGGCTCCTCCGGCCAGGCGGGCGCTGACGCAGGGCGGCAGGTTGGGCGCGTCGGTGGACAGCCGGACGTGGATCATTCCGTCCTCGACCACGATCTCGTGGGTGCGGACCGGGCGTCTGGCCGGGGGCGCGTCGACGGCACCGGTGCGCAGGTCGAACGTCGAGGCGTGCAGGGGGCATTCCACCTCGCAGCCCTCCAGCCAGCCGTCGGCGAGCGAGGCGTCCTGGTGGGTGCAGGTGTCGTCGATGGCGAAGAGCTCGCCGTCATCGGTGTGGAACACCGACACGGGCGGGTCGATGTCGAGCCGGTGGGCCTCGCCTCGCGGCAGATCCTCGAGACGGCACGCGGGAATCATCATGACACCTCGGTGCGTATAGCGAAACGGATTGCGATGAGCGCAACGCCAGTGTGGGGGCGGCTCCGAAGCGTTGTCAAGGAGTTCACGCGCCGGTCCCCGCGGGCCGCCGGCACCTTGCCCAGGGCTCGCCGAAGCACCCGGAAAACCCGTCTGAGCTGGGCAGACGAAGGCGCCTTCGGAGACGGCGACGGCCCCGCCCGGTGCCGTCCGAGGGGGCCGTCACCGAGGCGGGGCCGTGCTGTGCCGCGCCGTGGGGTGCTGTGGGGTGCTGTGTTGTGACGGGAGCGGTCAGCCGCCGTCGTCCGTCACAGGAGAACCACCGAGCGCAGGACGTCGCCGTGGTGCATGCGCTCGAAGGCCTTCTCCACCTCGTCCAGGGCGATGGTCTCGGTGACGAAGGCGTCCAGGTCGAGACGGCCCTGGAGGTACAGGTCGATGAGCATGGGGAAGTCACGGGAGGGCAGGCAGTCGCCGTACCAGGACGACTTCAGCGCCCCGCCCCGGCCGAAGACGTCCAGCAGGGGCAGCTCCAGCTTCATCTCCGGAGTGGGGACACCCACGAGCACCACGGTTCCGGCCAGGTCGCGGGCGTAGAAGGCCTGCTGGTAGGTCTCCGGCCGGCCCACCGCCTCGATCACGACGTCCGCGCCGAAGCCGCCGGTCAGTTCACGCACCGCCGCGACCGCGTCGGCCTCCTTGGAGTTGACCGTGTGGGTCGCGCCGAGTCCCCGCGCCGTCTCCAGCTTGCGGTCGTCGACGTCCACCGCGATCACCCGCGACGCGCCGGCCAGGTGCGAGCCGAGCACCGCCGCCGCGCCCACGCCACCGCAGCCGATCACCGCGACGCTGTCCCCGCGCCCGACGCCACCGGTGTTGAGGGCGGCGCCGATGCCCGCCATCACCCCGCAGCCCAGCAGGCCGGCGACGGCCGGGGAGGCGGCGCGGTCGACCTTGGTGCACTGTCCTGCCGCCACCAGGGTCTTCTCGGCGAAGGCACCGATCCCGAGGGCGGGCGCCAGTTCGGTGCCGTCGGCGAGCGTCATCTTCTGCTGCGCGTTGTGGGTGTCGAAGCAGTACCACGGCCGCCCGCGCCGACAGGCCCGGCACCGGCCGCACACGGCACGCCAGTTGAGGATGACGAAGTCACCGGGCGCGACGTCGGTGACGCCGTCGCCGACCGCCTCCACGACCCCCGCGGCCTCGTGTCCCAGCAGGAAGGGGAAGTCGTCGCCGATCCCGCCCTCCCGGTAGTGCAGGTCGGTATGACAGACGCCGCACGCCTCGACCCTGACCAGCGCCTCCCCCGGACCCGGATCGGGCACGACGACGGTCTCCAGGCTGACAGGGGCGCCCTTGCCCCGCGCGACGACACCACGGACCTGCTGGGACATGGCCACTCCTCGGCTCACTGAGCTGGCGAGACGCCACCGGAACGCGTGTTGCCTATCACGGCACGTATCTCGCGGTTCGCAACACAGCATCGCGGAGCCCGAGGCACCGGTCAAGAATCCGTCGCGACCCACGGATCCAAGCACGACTGCCGCCGGGTCACCGGGCCGGCCATGGCGGCCGTGCCGGTGACCCGGCGGCAGTCGTGCCGGGTGCAGCCGAGCGGGTCAGTCCTCGTCCGGGTCGCGGACCACCACCAGGAACGCGTCCGTCCTCAGGTCCATCACCACCGTCGCCGGTTCGCCCTCCGCCCGGCGCTTCGCCGCGTACTCCTCGGCCGGCCACGAACCCCGGGGAGACCCCGCGGGAAACCGCTCCAGAACCATCGCGCCCATGACGGCCCGTCACCTCCTGAGTCGTTGTCCGCCGTACCGTTCGGCTGCCCCGCATCAACGCGGACATGCCCGAAACGCCGGACACCGTTCACCTCCGTGCGGGCACACCTGCCGGAGCGGGCCGTCGGCCGCACATCATTCCCAGAGCTACACATAAGGAAGAAATAAGAGCAGAATGCTCCTAGGCGGCGCATACCGCATGCACCGGACGCGGTCAGGCCTGCAAGTCAAAGGAGACGAGTCATGGCCAACGTCTCGCACGGCAGAAGTGACATAACCAGCCACCCCGATGTCTCCGAAATGCGGGAACGCTACGCCCGCATGCTCGGCGGCCGTGATGTGGCGCTCGTGGACGGACCGGTGTTCCTGCTCGGTCTGTACTGCGCGGCGTCCCCGTGGATCGTCCACTACGCGGCCAGTCAGCCCGCGCTCATGACCCACAACCTGATCATGGGCATAGCGATAGGCCTGCTGGCCCTCGGCTTCACCCGGGCTCCGGAACGCATGTACGGCCTCAGCTGGGCCATGTGCGCCATGGGCGTCTGGATGATCATCGCGCCCTGGATCGTCGGCAGCGGCCCGGACGCGGGCGTCATCATCAACAACGTCGTCATCGGCGGGCTCGCCCTCTGCCTCGGACTGCTGTGCGCCGTGACGACGGCCAGGCGAACGCCCATGACCTAGGCACACCGAGCGCCTCCTGAAGGGAGGACACGGGGCCGGCCCGGCGCTTCGGACCGGCCCCGTCACCCGGGCTACGCCGGTGACGTACCCATGACCTCCGTCCGGGCCCGCGCGTCGAAGGAGATCCACACGTCCGGCGGCAGCTCCGGGCGGCCCGGCACCGGGCGGGTCTCCTCCGTCCAGGCGTCGCCCGCGGCCTCGGCCGCGACCCGGCGCCAGAAGGCGACCGCGCCGGGGTTCTCGTACTGGAACGCGATCTCCCAGCGGCCCGGGTGCCGGGCGAGGACCTCCCGGACGGCACGCGACCCGACACCCGACCGGCGCACGCCACGCGCCACGAAGAAGCTGTTGAGCACCCGCAGGGGCGCGTCGGTTCCCCGGACGAACGCGAAGCCGACGGGGTGGCCGCCCAGGACGAACAGATAGGGCGCCCAGCCGGGCGCGGCGAAGGCGTCCTCGACCCGCTCGCTGCGGAAGGTGCCGTCGGGACAGGGCAGGATCCCGCGGAACTCGGACAGGTCGTGGCGGAACATCAGCCAGAGCCGCTCGACGACGGGGCGGTCCTCGGTGCGGGCCTCGCGGACGACGAGCTCCGCCCTCTCGGTGTTCTCGGTGTCAGACATGAAAAAAGCCTCACCCGGCGGGAGTTGCTACCGCAGGGCGAGGCTGACGTCTTACGACGGAGACTACACCACGGCCGGTTCCTCGGGTGTCAGGTACTCCTCGCTCACCTCCCGCGGTCCGAACGGCCACACCTTCTCGAAGCGCGCCCACAGCACGAACGCCACACAGCCGAGGGCGAGCCACGCCAGGGACCACTCGATGGGGTGGCGACCCGGGGAGTTCTTGTCGGCGTAGCCGTAGATCACGCACCAGCCGACGAAGGCGATGACGCCGGGCACGGGGTAGAGCCACATGCGGTACGGCCGCTTCAGGGCCGGCTGCCTGCGGCGCAGTACCGTGAGCGCCACGATCTGCGCCAGCGCCTGGACGATCACCATCACCGTGGTGAGCAGCTGGATCAGCGTGGCGAGGTCGGTGTGGCGGCCGATCAGGAAGCCGACCGCGGTGATCACGCCCATGGTCGCGAGGCCCAGCATCGGGAAGCGGTGCCTGGGGTGCAGCTTCTCGTAGGGCCGGAAGAAGACGCGGTCGCGGGCCGCGTCGTAGGGCACCCGGGAGCCGCCGAGCAGGCCGGTGAAGACCGAGGCGAAGGCCGTGACCAGGATCAGCACGGTCACGGTGTCGGCGGCCCCCTTGCCCCAGGTCTTCTCCAGGACCGCCGAGGCCACGGAGGTCGACGCGATGTCGGCCGGGTTCGTCATGCGGTGCCAGTCGATGACGCCGAGGGTGCCGATCTGGAGCAGCAGGTAGATCGCCATGATGCCGAGGATCGAGAAGAGGATGGAGCGCGGCAGGACCCGGCCGGGGTCCTTGATCTCGGCGCCCATGTAGGCGGTGGTGTTGTAGCCGAGGTAGTCGTAGATGCCGATGGTCAGGCCCGCGGCGAAGCCGAGCCAGAAGTGGTCGCTCGTCAGGTCGAAGGCGTGCGCCGGGTAGGTGAACGCCAGGTGCGTGCTGAAGTCGGAGGCCGCGGCGACGATCACCAGCAGCACCGAGGCGATCATCACCGTCCACATCACGGCCGTGATCCGGGCGATGTGCTCGATGCCCCGCCAGAGCAGGAGCACCACCAGGGCGATGACACCGAGCCCGATCAGGTCGCCCGAGGTCTGCCCCAGGCCAGGGGCGAGGTACCCCAGGTACTGGACGAAGCCGACCACGCCGGTGGACATGATCAGCGGGATGAAGAGCATCGCCGTCCAGACGAACAGGAACGGCACGAGGCGTCCGGTGCGGTACTGGAAGGCCTGGCGCAGATAGACGTAGCTGCCGCCGGAGCCGGGCATCGCGGCGCCCAGCTCGGCCCAGACCAGGCCGTCGCAGAGCGCGAGCAGCGCGCCCGCGACGAAGCCGATCACGGCCTGCGGGCCGCCGAACGCGGTGACCATGAGCGGGATGGTCACGAACGGACCGATGCCGCACATCTGGCTCATGTTGATGGCGGTGGCCTGGAACAGACCCACGCGGCGCACGAAGCCGCCTTCGGGTGGTGCGCTGCGGAGGTCGTCGGGACTGGCGGGACGGCCGGGACTACCGGACATGGCGGGGCTCCTGAGGCGAGGAGGAGGGAACGTCGGCCGGGGAGGCGGGATGGCCGATAAAGTTAAGGAGCCTTACTAGATGCGTCAAGTATGCGCCGGGAATCGGTGAGAATGATGCGATGGCCGCCCGTGACGTCGTAGAGCAGCAGGACCAGCCCTGGAGCCGGCAGCGACTGCGCAGCACCAACGAGCGGCTGCTGCTGGCCCGGCTGCGCGCGCTCGGGTCCGCCTCCCGCGCCCAACTCGCCCGCGAGACCGGCCTGTCGAAGCCGACCGTGTCCAGCGCCCTGGCCGCGCTCGCCGGGGCGGGCCTGGTCCGCGAGGTCGGCACCCACGCCCCGGAGCGGGGCCGCACCGCCGTGCTGTACGCGCCCGACCCGGCGGCGGGGTACGTCCTCGGTGTCGACGTGGGCCGGGGCTGGCTGCGGGTGGCGGTCGCCGACCTCGACGGCACCCTGGTCGCCCGCTCGGACGTGCGCAACCGGGCCCGCGGCTCGGCCGCCATGGCCGACCTGCTGGTCACCACGGCACGGCGGGCCGTGGCCGACTCGGAGGTCGACCCGGCCGAAGTGGTGCACGGCGTGGTGGGCACCCCGGGCGTGTACGACGAGCGGCAGCGGCGGGTGCGGTACGCGATGCATCTGCCCGGGTGGGGCCGCGCGGGGCTGTTCGACCGGATGCGCGAGGAACTGGGCGTCCCGCTGGAGGTGCACAACGACGCCAATCTGGCGGCGCTCGGCGAGTACACGTACGGCGTCGGGGCGGGCAGCCGGCTGTTCGCGTACATCATGATCGGCACCGGCCTGGGCATGGGGGTGGTCAGCGAGGGACGGCTGTTCACCGGGGCGCACGGGCTCGCCGGGGAGATAGGGTTCCTGCCCTGGCCGGGGCAGCCCGAGCCGGAGCGGCTGGAGGACGCGGTGTCGGGGGAGGCCGTGGTCGGCGCGGCGCGGCGGTTCGGGATGAGCGGGCAGCTCACCGCGAAGCTGGTGTTCGACGCGGCACGGCAGGGCGACCCGGCCGCCGTGCGGGCGGTACGGCTCGAAGGCGAGCGGATCGCGCACACGGTGGCGGCGGCCGCGGCCGTGCTCGATCCCGACCTGGTGGTGCTGGGCGGCGGCGTCGGCCACAGCGTCGACCTGCTGCTGCGTCCCGTGCGCGAGCACCTGCGCGCGCTCACCCCGCTGCGCCCGAAGCTCGCGCCCGGCCGGCTCGGCGAGGACGCGGTGCTGCTCGGGGCCGTGGCCACCGCGCTGGACACCGCTCGTGACCTGGTCTTCGAGCGCCGGTCGGCGGCGTCCTGAATCCGACGGCGGCAACGCGCGCGGCGGCGCCGATGATTGACACCCCCTCCTCGGGACCCTAGCTTGAGCCGAGTTAGTAAAGTTTCCTAACTTTACGAGCCTGGAGACCGCCGTGTTCCCTCGCCCCGCCCCCGGACACCGCCTCGCCACCGCCGCCGTGGCCCTGGGTCTGCTCTGCTCACTCAACACGAGCGCGTGGGCCGACGCCAGGAACCCGGCCGGTGCCACCGACCACTCCCCCACGTACGGCCACCCGCGGATCACCCGGGTGCCGTCCGCCGCCGGATTGGAGACCCCGCTGTCCGGCTACGCGATCCGGTCGACGGCCGAGGTGGGCGACTCCGCGGCGGCGGTCTCCTCCCCCGGCTACCCGGCGACGGGCTGGTACCCGGCGGGCCCGCGCTCCACGGTCCTGGCCGCACTGCTCGCCGACGGCGTCTACGACGACCCGTTCGTCTCCACCCGTCTCCAGAAGATCCCCAAGGCGCCCTTCCAGGTCCCCTGGTGGTTCCGCAGCGACTTCACGGTGACGGACCCCTCGCACCGCACCTATCTGGACTTCAGCGGGGTGATCTCGGCGGCCGACGTGTACGTCAACGGCCACCGGGTCGCCACGACCGACGAGGTCACCGGCGCCTACACCCGCCACGAACTGGACGTCACCTCCCTGGTGACGGCGGGCACGAACACGGTCGCCTTCCGCGTCCAGCCCAACGACCCGAACAAGAACCTCACCATGGGCTGGCTCGACTGGCTCCAGCCGCCGCCCGACCAGAACATGGGCATCGTCCGTGACGTGCTGGTCCGGCGCGGCGGCCCGGTCGCGCTGCGCGACGCCCACGTGGTGACGAAACTGGCGGTGCCGTCCCTCGCGACGGCCGACCTGACGGTGAAGGCGCAGGCCCGCAACGACTCGGACGCTCCGGTCACCGCCGAGGTCTCCGGCACGGTCGCCGGTGTGGCCCTCACCAGGTCGGTCACGCTCGCCGCGCACGAGACCAGAACCGTCACCTTCACCCCGGCCGACACCCCGGAACTGCACCTGGCCTCCCCCAAGGTGTGGTGGCCCGCGGGAATGGGCGGCCAGCCGCTGTACGACCTGGCTCTCACCGCCTCCGTCGCCGGCACGGCCTCGGACACCGCCCACGAGACCTTCGGCATCCGGGACGTGCGGGCCCCGCTGAACTCCGACGGCGCCCGCCAGTACTCGGTCAACGGCCGCCGGCTGCTGATCAAGGGCGGCGGCTGGTCACCGGACGAGTTCCTGCGCTGGGACGGCACCTACACCGAGGACCGCCTCAGGTACGCCCTCGACCTGGGCCTCAACGCCATCCGGCTGGAAGGCCACATCGAGCCCGACGAGTTCTTCGACCTCGCCGACCGCCTCGGCGTCCTCACCCTGCCCGGCTGGGAGTGCTGCGACAAGTGGGAGGGGCAGACCAACCCCGGCGAGAGCGGCGAGAAGTGGACGGCAGCCGACTACGGGGTCGCCCAGGCCTCGATGGCCGCCGAGGCCGCCCGGCTGCGTGACCACCCGAGCGTGATCTCCTTCCTGATCGGCAGCGACGCCGCGCCCGACGCGAAGATCGAGAAGAACTATCTGGACGCCCTGGGCGCCGCCGACTGGCCCGTCCCGGTGGTCCCCGCCGCCTCCGACCGATCCACGCCGCAGCTGGGCAGTTCGGGCATGAAGATGACCGGCCCCTACGACTGGGTCCCGCCGTCCTACTGGTACGCCAAGCGGGAGGGCGGCGCCACCGGCTTCAACTCCGAGACCAGCGCCGGCCCGGACATCCCGACCCTGGACACCCTGCGCCGCATGATGACCCCGGCCGAACTCGACACCCTCTGGAAGAACCCGGACGCCAAGCAGTACCACCGCTCGCCGTCCGCGACCTTCGGCACCCTGAAGGTCTACGACACGGCCCTCACCGGCCGCTACGGCGCTCCGAAGAGCCTCGCCGACTACGTGCGCAAGGCCCAGCTCGCCCAGTACGAGAACGTCCGCGCCCAGTACGAGGCCTACGAGCGCAACCAGACCGACGCCTCCAAGCCGTCGACCGGCGTGATCTACTGGATGTTCAACAGCGGCTGGACGTCCCTGCACTGGCAGCTGATGGACCGTTATCTCGACCAGGGCGGCGCCTACTTCGGCGCGAAGAAGGCCAACGAACCCCTGCACGTGCAGTACTCCTACGACGACCGCTCGGTGGTCGTGGTGAACAACCGGCACGCGTCGGCGTCGGGCCTCACCGCACGGGCGACCCTGTTCGATCCGGACGGGACCCAGAAGTACGACCGGACCGTCACCGGTGTCACGGTCCAGGGCGACGGCGCGCACAGCACCGCGTTCGCCCTGCCGCAGTCGGTGAGCGGACTGTCCTCCACCTATCTGGCGCGGCTGGTCCTCACGGACGCGAGCGGCAAGGAGGTCAGCCGCAACGTCTACTGGCTCTCCACCAAGGCCGACACCCTCGACTGGACGAAGACCGACTGGTGGCACACGCCGACGACGAGCCACGCAGACCTGACGGGGCTGTCCTCGATGGCCCAGGTGCCGGTCACGGCGACGGCGTCGACGACCGAGGCGGACGGCACGTCCACCACCACGGTCACGATCCGCAACACGGGCACGGGCAGCACCCCGTCCCTGCTGACGGACGTCCATCTGGTCGACGCGAACGGCAGGCCCGTGCTGCCCGTCCGGTGGTCGGACAACGAGGTCACCCTGTGGCCGGGCGAGTCGGCGACCCTGACGGCCGGCTACCGGACCGCCGATCTGCACGGCTCGGCCCCCCGGGTGCGGGTCTCCGGCTGGAACGCGGAGGAGCGGACGGTCCCGGCGGGCGCGCCGGAACCGTCCGCCTCGCTCAGCTCACGTTGAGCGCGGTGTCGTCGATGACGAAGGACGTCTGGAGGGTCGAGCCCTCGACACCGGTGAACTTGACGGTGGCCGTGGTGCCGGCCAGGGAGGAGACGTCGAAGCTCTTGAGGACGTATCCGGAGGCCGCGTCGAGGTTGGAGTACGTGGCCAGGGTGGTCGATCCGGCCGTGACCGTCAGCTTGTCGTAGGCCGTGCTCGTGGTGGTCTCCGCGGTGTCCACGTGCAGGTAGAAGCTGAGCGTCGCGGAGCAGCCGGACGGAATGGTCACCGACTGGGACAGGCTGTCGGTGTGGGCGGAACCGTAGCCGTCGAGCCAGGCCTTGTAGGAGCCGGTGCGGGCCGCCTCACCGCTGGAGTTGGTGATGACCCCGCTGCCGGCGGTCCAGGTGGTGTTGCCGGACTCGAAGCCGGGGTTGCCGAGGAGCTGGGCGGAGGTGCAGGTGCCACCACCACCGCCGCCTCCGCCACCACCGCCGCTGCCGCCGCTCCCTCCGGCGAGCCAGGCGGTGGCGTTCAGGGCGAGCGCCGCGTTGGTGGCGCCGGAGTCGTTCCAGCCGTCGTACAGCGTGTTGCCGGACTGGCCGGTGCCGTCGTCGATCGGTGAGCTGTCGCCCCAGAAGGCGACCCGGCCGCTGCCGAAGGTGCTGGTGAGGAAGAACGCGCCGGTGTTGCCGGAGTAACCGCTGCGGTACACCAGGCCCTTGACGTTCGCGTTGTCGGAGGGCTTGAGGGTGGCGGTGGTGCCGTTGGCGATCAGGCTCTTGGTGACCGTGCCGAAGGAGCCGTGCAGCACCGGGTCGCCGCTGTCGCTGATCGCGGCCGGGTAGCCCGAGCTGATGTTGAGCGAGTCGATGGAGAAGCCGAACGGGTCGGTCGAGTCGACGCTGTTGTTCGTCATCAGGTCGTTGAGGATCTGGACCGCGTCGTAGCCGTCGTTGTTGCGGTCGGCGCCGGTGTGGTCGGAGATCATGAAAAGACCGCCGCCGTTCTTCACGAAGTTCATGATCGCGGTCTTCTCGGCGGCCGTGAACCTGGTGTTGGGCTCGGGCAGTACCAGCGCGTCGAACTTCGAGAGGTCGGTGGCCGAGGAACCGCCGTAGGTCAGGGCGCTGGTGGCGGTCTTCAGGCTGTACCCGCCGGTCTTCTGGAGGGCCACGCCCCAGGAGGACAGGGCGCCGGTCCAGTCGGTCTCCGAGGACGGGGAGGAGTCCTCGGCGAGCGGGTCGGGCTTGCTGGTGGAGATGATCCAGTCCGCGTTGCCGGCCTCCTCGGCGTGGCCGTCGTCGAACAGGACGCGGTAGGTGGTGGCCGCGTGGGCGGGGGCCCCGGTGCCGACCTGGAGAGCGGCTCCGGTGACGAGCAGCCCGAGCCCGGCCAGGGCGGTGGTGAGTCTGTGGCGGGATCTGCTGGATCCAAGCATCCGGCGAACCTCCGTGAAGGGGTGGGGAAGAGGCAGTGCGGGCGCCAACTCTGCGCGCGTAGAACCCGGTCGAGATTTCTACACGCGTCGACTCATTGAAAGGTACATGGCATGTCCGCGTGGTGAACAGCAGACCGCCGCACCAACCCGGCGGGACTGCCCGCGACTTCAGCGGGCAGATTTGAGTGCAGCGAAGTACCCACGAAGAGGGGCGGACATGGAGATCTCGGGCATCATCAGTGCCATCGTCATCGGAATCATCATCGGTGTGCTGGGACGCCTGGTCGTCCCCGGCCGCCAGCACATCGGCATCCTGTGGACCATCGTCGTCGGCATCGTGGCGGCGCTGCTGGGGTCGGCGATCGCCGCGGGCTTCGGCGTGGCCGACACCAAGGGTCCCGACTGGATCGAGTGGTTCATCCAGATCGCGCTGGCCGCGGTGGGCGTGGCGGCGCTGGACCGGGCGAAGGCCCGCCGGTGACCTGACGGGCGCGGCGGCGGTCGGCCGACCAGCCGCCTCCGGTCGCCTGCCGTGCCTACTGCGGCGAGAGGTACGGCGTGGTCGTGGTCAGGGTGTGGAAGCCCAGCCGTTCGAGGATCGGCCGACTCGTGGGCAGCGCGTCCACCTGGAGATAGCGGCAACCGTGCGCGGCGGCGACCCGGGCCCGGTGGGCGACGAGGGCGCGGTACACACCGCGTCCGCGCCACTCCTCGACCGTGCCGCCGCCCCACAGACCGGCGAACCTCGCCCCGGGCACCAGCTCGACCCGGGCGGCGCTGACCGGCTCGTCCCCGGCCAGGGCGACCAGCGCGACCATGCTGTCCGGCTGCTCGGCGAGGCGCGCCAGCAGCAGGTGCCGCAGCCGCGAACCGTCGGTGCCGAAGGCCTTCTCGTGCACGGCCACCACCAGTTCGATGTCCGCCCGGTCCGTGGCGGGTACCACGCGTACGCCGTCCGGCAGCCCGGCGTCGAGGCTCAGCCGGGCGACCTCGCCGACCATCAGCGTCTCCTGCGGCTCAGGCCTGAACCCGGCCGCGGCCAGCCGGTCACCAAGGTCCGACGGCAGGTCGTGGCCGTAGACCTTCCACTCGAACTCCCGCCCCTGGGCGGCGAAGAAGTCGACCTGCTCGGCGATCGCACGATCCGCGGTCGTCTCGTCCAGGTCCGTCCAGAGGACACCGTTCCATCCTTCGGCGTCCGCCACCTGCCGGACCACCCCGCCCACGTGCTCCACCCGGGCGCCGGGCCCGTCGGGCCGGGCGCCCTGCCGCATGTCACGGTCGTACAGAGCGAGCACGGTTCGCTGATCCATCCGAGCACTCCACCATCCGGTCGCGACGGCGGCAACGCCTTTTCCCACGACCAGCGGGTGGGTGCCCGGGGCCGGCGGTCGGCCCAGCGACCGGCGGTCAGCCCAGTTCGAGCGTCGTGACCCCGAAGACCCGCTCGCGGGCGTGGTCGCGGACCGGGCCGGTGTACATGCGGGCGGTCTCGAACGAGGGGGCGAAGCCGGCCGCTTCGGCGAGGGCGACGCCCGCCGTGCTGGTCTCGGGTACGTCGATGGCGACCTGGCTGCCGGCGGCCTCGGCGGTGAGGGCGGTGAACAGGGCGCGGGCGTCCTCGGCGGTGTCGGCGAAGAGGGGACCGATGCGCAGGGTGTCGCGGCCCGGGCGGAGCACGCCGTAACCGCTGAGGCGGTCGCCGTCGTGGCGGACGAGGGCCCTGTGCCCGGGGGCGGTCAGCCAGGCGGCCACGAAGCGCGGCCGGTCGGCCGGGCAGCAGACGCTGTCGTACGCCGTGATGGCGGCCAGGTCGGCGGCGCGGACGGGCCGGACGCCGGCCGGGGTCTCGGCGGCGGGAGCCTCTCCGACGAACCGGGTGGTGCGGTGGGCGAGTTCGAAGCCGGACTGGCGGTAGTTGTCCTGCTGGGCCACCACGCCGTCCAGGCCGACGGTGCGGTTGCCGGCGTGGGCGAGTGCGGTCTTCCAGGTGGTGAGGCCGTGGCCCTTGCCGCGCAGGTCGGGGCGGACCAGGTACCAGCCGAGGAAGGCGTAGTCGGCACCGTGGTTGACGACGGAGATGGCCGAGACCGGTTCGCCGTCGACCCGGCCGATGAAGAATCCGTCCGGGTCCTGGGCGAAGAAGGCGGCGGTGTCCGACAGTCCCGGGTTCCAGCCCTCGTCCGCCGCCCAGCCGACGACCACCGGCCAGTCGTCGGGCGTGGCCCGGGTGACGACGAGGTCCTGGGGGGCCGGAGAGGTCATCGATGCGCTCCATTCCGCGACGGGGTCCGATCGCGCGGCGACCTGCGCCGCGCGCCCGCAGCATCCTTCCCGATCGCAGGGCACCGTGCCACGACGGGATCAAGCCGTTGACGTGCCGCCTCCCGTCCCGGTCCGCGGGCCGCCCGGTTCCGGGCGG